>NZ_JANSJL010000055.1:1617-39711 GCF_047502745.1 Synechococcus sp. F70.1 | reverse complement strand
GTAGCCAAGAAATCTGGACACCGCTGCGATGGCGAACTAGCCTAGAGGCAACTTCCGTACTGTTTCGTGGGGCGGGATCCATGCTTAGGCCCAGTCTTTTGCTTTCCGGATCGGCTCTGGTGGGCTTGCTGTCTTGGCTGTGTTTGAACGGCGAATGTGGCTGGCTGGCCTCGCTGCGCAAGGGGCAGGCCACGGAAGGTCTCTCTGTGCCCCTCTTGCAGGAAGCTCAGTTGCCGCGATTTAAAGACAAGCCAGGTCCTGAACCTTTGCTTCGGCGGCAGGCTCAATGGCAAGCCCGGGCACGAGAGCTTGAGCAGCGCTCCCAGGCTCATCAACTGCTCCTGCAGCTAGGGCCATTCATCGAGCAGGAGCCAGGAAATGCGAGGCTCTATCTCCAGCGGGCCCAGTACCTCTGGGAGTATTCGCAGGTGGGCGAGCCAGAGCAGCCAGCTGCTGACCATCTAGTGCTCAGGGCTCTGCGGGATCTGGACATTGCCATTGCTTTGGATCCTTATTTGCCTGAGGCTTATTTGCTTAAGGCCAGGATTCAGCACGAGCATTTTGGAGAGCTGGAGCAGGCTTTGGCAACCTTGTCTCCCTTGGATCGCATTGCCTACCGCAACCCCCAACTCCACTTGTTGCGCTCCCGCATTTGGGCCGAGCAAGGGCATTTGGAATCGGCATTTGATGTAGCTAACCTGGCTATTGAACTAGCCAAACAAAATCAAAACATCGCCGATCTCTTCGATGCCTACCTTCATCGCGGCCTGATGTGGGCGAGCATCTGCAATTTCCAACTGGCCGTTGCCGATTTCAGCCGGGCGATTGAGCTGCAGCCGCAGCGGGCTGAAGGGTACTACCACCGGGGCATGGCGCGCGCCTACCAGGGAGAAGACAAGGCTGGCGCTGCTGCGGATCTGGACAGCGCCTTGAGTCTGTGGCGGTCTGCGGGCACGGGATCCCCAAAACTGCTGCAGTATGTGGAGGCGGTGCGGCAAGACCTCTTGCGACAGCCGTAGCCCCGCTTAGCTTGCGACTAGAGAGGGTAAAAAGTTCGGCTTAGGAGGAGAACGGCTTCGCTCCATTTGAGGGAGGGGAGTTGCTGACTTTTTTGGACCTGGGGGTGCCCCTGCGGGGAGCATCTTAGAGGGTTCCTTGCCCTCTCCTGCCAGTGGCTCTGGGGAAGCCGACCTCCTTCGGATAGCGCCCAAGATCCCGGCCTCAGCCTTCCCCAGGCCCAGTCTTGGCTGGGTCGAGAGAAGCTGCCGGATCTTGCCGATCTCGCTCAGATAGCGGCTCAGAGAGATCCAGAGGGTTGAAGCGGTTCATCGCCGCCCTCAATCCTTCTTGCAAGCAACACTCCACTGCCTCCACTGCTGCCCTTAGAACCCGCTCCAGCACTGCCTGCTCGGTAGGTTCAAACCTTCCCAAAACATGCCCAACCATGTCTTGGTTGCCCTTAGGTCTGCCCACGCCCAGGCGCAAGCGAGGGAAGGCTTCGCTGCCCAGGTGCTGAATGACAGACTTCATGCCGTTATGCCCGCCGGCGGAGCCAGATCCCCGCAGTCGCAGGCGACCCAGAGGCAAGTCTGCATCATCGTAGACCACCAGCACCGACCTGGGATCCAACTTGTACCAATCCAGGACTGCCCGCACTGCCTCGCCAGAGCGATTCATATAAGTCGCCGGCTTGAGCAGGCGCCGCTTGCCCCCCAGGGCAAAACCTTCTCCGTAGCTGCCTTGGAACTGCTTTTCCAGAGCTAATGGGATCCCCCAGCGCTCTGCCAACCGATCCACTACCATAAAGCCGCAGTTGTGGCGGGTGTTGGCATACTGCGGGCCAGGATTGCCTAGGCCAACGATGAGCTGGAGGGCAACCTCATCTGGCTGCTGGGTCTTGACCTGGGTCACAGCGTCTCTCGCTTCCACAGGTAAAGTAGGGTAGCAGAGTTACTTTGGATTGGCGACCCCCAGCCTCCCAACTTGGAGCAGCGGCAGGATCCCTGCTAGCGCTCCAATCCCGCTTCCTTGGGAACACTCGTAACCCACTGGAGGATAAGGTTATGTCCCATGGGCCTTCCGCCTTCGATCTCTCTCTTGCTCTTGGCGAAGCCGAATTTGAGGCTGCTGCTGCCTTGCGCCTGAGTCAGCGGCTGATCCAAGTGGGGATCGCCCTTTCTTCGGAAACGGATTTAAGGCGCCTGCTGGAACTGATTGTCGCCCAAGCCCGCGAGCTAACCTGCTGTGATGGCGCTAGCCTGTTCATCCGGGAGGGAGAAGAGTTGCGCTTTTTCGTGGTCAACCGCAACGAGGAGCTGCAGGATCTGCGCCTGCCCCTTGCTCCTTCCAGCATTGTGGGCTATGTGGTGCTCACGGGGGAGAGCTTGAATTTGCCGGACGTCTATCGCTTGCCAGCGGGCTTGCCCTATGCCTTCAACTCCCAAGTCGATCAGCAGACCGGCTACCGCACCCGCTCTTTGCTCACGGTGCCGATGCGGGATCCCTCAGGAAATATCCTTGGCGCCCTGCAACTCTTGAACCGTCTCAGGCCGGATTGCCCTGCCAACCTAGCGCCCAACCAGGTGGCTGACTGGAGCCAGCCGTTTTCTGAGCTGGAAGTCCGGGTGGCAGAAGCCCTGGCTTCCCAGGCGGCGGTTGCCTACCAAAATGTGCGCTTGCGGGAAGAGCTGAAAGCCGCTCACCTGGAAACGATTTTCTGTCTAGCCCAAGCCGCCGAATACCGGGATCAGGACACCTCTTTTCACCTCAAGCGGATGAGCCACTACTCCCGCATCATTGCCAAACAGTTGGGCCTCTCCAGCCATGAACAAGAGCTGATCTTCTATGCCAGCCCCCTGCACGATGTGGGCAAAATCGGGATCCCGGATGCCATCTTGCGGAAGCCAGGCCCCCTCACCCCCGAAGAGCGTCTAATTATGAACCGCCACCCCGAGATTGGCTACGAGATCCTCAGTAAATCGGACTCGGAGCTGATGAAAAAAAGCGCCATCATTGCCCTCACCCACCACGAGAAGTTCGACGGCAGCGGCTACCCGCGGGGCCTTAAGGGAGAAGAGATCCCGCTAGAAGGGCGGATTGTGGCCTTGGCCGACGTGTTCGACGCTTTAGCTAGCCGCCCCTACAAAGAAGCTTGGGATCTGTCAGATATCTTTCGCTTCGTGGAAAGCCAAAGCGGTAGCCACTTCGATCCCTAAGTGGTGGCAGCTTTCAACCGTGGTCGCAGCGAAATCCTCGAGGTCTACCACCGCTACCAAGAACCTCGCTAAGTTCAGATCGCTCCAGCCCCTGGGGTCAGGACAGCTTCCTTGCCCGTCCGTAAAAAAGAGTCTCCTTCCGTATAACCCCGGACAGAGCTGTAGTCAGGAAACCAGATCCCAAGTCAAACTAAAGGTAACTAGACCCTCCTTTTGCTGGGCCTTTGAAAAGCCGAGGAGAGGTAGGTCCCTGTTTTCCTCTATACATAGCACACTATTGACCACTTGTCTCTACCGAGCCTGTGCTGAGGATCCCTAGGATGACTACCCTGACGAATCCGCCCACTCCCACCCTATCGATCCACACCAAACTGCGCGATCTGGCGCTAGTGGATTTTCAGGTAAGTGAGTCCACCCCCTGCGAGAACGTGGTGCGCCGCCTGGAAGACGACCCCACCCTTTCAGGGGTAGTCGTGTTGGACGAGCAGTCGCAGCTGCGGGGGATGCTGACTCGGCGTGCCATTTTGGAGTGGATGCTGAGCAAACCCTATGGCCTGGAGGTGTTTTCGAAGCGGCCCATCAGCTCCCTAGCAGAGTTCCAGGGCCAGGGTTTTCTCCTTTTGCCCGGCGACTGCGATGTCATTGAGGCGGCCAGCCAGGCTTTCCGGCGGCCCCAGGAGACTATCTACGACCCGGTGGTGGTAGAAGTCGGCCCCCAAGACTATCGCCTTTTGGATGTGCCGGTGTTGTTGGTGGCTCAGTCCCAGGTACATCTAGCCACCCAGCGGAAGCTCGAAGAACAGCAGGAGGAGATGAAACGGATCCTGGCCGAGCTGGAGCAGGAGAAAAACCGCAGCCTCCAGTATGCCCGCGATCTGGAGCGGCAGAAAGCCGAGATCCTCAGCCAGAACATTGCTTTGGATCAAGAGCGGCGCCGGGCCCAGCAGCGCTCGGAAGAACTGGCCCGCCTCAACGCTCGCCTCATCCAGATCAGCTCGGTGCTCTCGGAGAAGAGCAAATCCACCTTTGCCGCCACCTTTGCTGGGGTAGAGGCGGTGCGCCGCCTATTTCAGGAAATTGCCGACAACAACCAGGAGCTATCCCGCGAGCTCAAAGAAATCAACACCATCGTCGACGTGATCGTAGAGGTGGCGGGCTACATTCGTCTGCTCTCCTTTAACGCGGCTGTAGAGGCCAACCGCAGCGGTGGGGGCGGGGGTTTTGGCGCCATTGCCCAGGAGATCCGCAAGTTGGCGGGGCGCACTACCGAGGCCAGCAACCGCATCCGCGGCCTGGCAGATCGCATCCAACGCCAAAGCCAAGCCACCCTGCAATCGGCCCAGGCCAGCGCCGAGGTGGTGCAATCCCTCCACCAGCAAGCCCAGTCGGCCCAGGTGGCCCTGGAGGAGTTGCAAGCTTTGTTGGATCAGGCTCGGATTTAGTCTGAATACGATAGATAGCTACCTCCTTCTGGAGGTCGGGAAGTTAAGATGAGATTCTGGACGAGGTCCAAAAGTATGAGACAGTGTTCGTAAGCTTATGGAACTGGCCGAGCTGAAACGCAGCTTAGAATCGCTCACGGCGCGCCTGAGCACTGCTCAGGACTACCTTTGACCTGCCTTGCCTGGAACAGCAGATCGCCATTCTGGAGCAGGAAGCCTCCCAGCCGCAATTTTGGAACGATGTGGAGGCAGCTCGTCGCCACCTAAAGCAGCTCAACAGCCTCAAGGCCTCCTGGGAGCAGGTCCACCGCTGGAAAGCCCGCCTGGAAGAGGTTGCCACTGCCCTGGAGCTCCTGCAAGAAGAAGCCGATTCGGAGCTCTTGGCCGAGACAGCGGGATCCCTAGCCGCGGTGGAGCGAGAGTTAAGCCAATGGGAGCTGCAGCAACTGCTTTCAGGACCCTACGACAAAAACGGCGCCGTCCTCACCATCACTGCTGGAGCTGGAGGAACCGATGCCCAGGACTGGGCGGCGATGCTGCTGAGGATGTACACCCGCTGGGCAGAGAACCAGGGCTACAAGGTTACCCTTTCGGACTACTCGGAGGGGGCAGAGGCGGGCATCAAGTCAGCCACGCTGTTGATTGAGGGGCCCTATGCCTACGGGTATCTTTCCGCGGAGAAGGGCAACCACCGCATGGAGCGCATCAGCCCCTTCAACGCCAACGGCAAGCGCCAGACTAGCTTTGCCGGCGTTGAGGTCATGCCCATCCTCGAGGAAGAGAACGAGTTTGAGCTGCGGATGGAGGATCTGGAGTTCGAGACCTGCCGTTCGGGAGGGGCAGGAGGCCAAAACGTCAACAAGGTGGAAACGGCGGTGCGGGTTATCCACAAGCCCACCGGCATTGCCGTGCGCTGCAGCGAGGAGCGCTCCCAACTGCAAAACAAGGAGCGGGCCATCCAGATCCTCAAGGCAAAGCTCCTCGAAATCGAGGAGGAAAAGCGCCGGCAAAAGTTGGCTGAGATCCGCGGCGAGATCGTGACCCAGGGCTTTGGGGGTCGGATTCGCACCTACACCTTCGATCCCTACAAGTTAATCAAAGACCACCGCACCAACGCCGAAACCACCAACGTCGAGGCGTTTATGAACGGCGAGCCGGAGGAGCTGATGCACTTCATCCAGGCCTACCTACGGCAGGAACACGCCAAGCAAGCCGCCGCAGTCTAGGGCTGGCTGTGGCGCTCCCACACCGCTTGCATCCAAGCGGCCCGCTCGTGGGGCGAGAGCTTGAGCAGGTTCAGGGGATCCCCCTCCTGGAAAAGCTCCCCCACCCCCCATCCCACGGCCCTGGGGCAGGCGGTTTTTGCTTGCAGGGATCCCGCCCAAGCTAGCCCATGCCAAGCGCCGATAGGGGTTTCTAGGGCTGAGGAGAACACCAGATCCAACCCCGGGTGTTGGCTGAGGTAGTCTCTAAGGGCAAGACCCGATCCCATCAAAGAGGGTTTGACCACCAGGATCCCTTGCCAGCCCGAGCGGTGGACAGCTTGCAACTGCTCCAGGCCGACCACCGACTCATCCAGGGCAATGGGGGTTTGAAACTCACGGCTAAGTTGGATTAAGTCAGCGTACTGCTCTGGCGGCAAAGGCTGCTCGAAGAACTCGATCTTGCCTGGCAACTCCCGATTGATCCGGTCGCAGAGATCCAGCCACTGCCGCGCCTCTGCTAAAGTCAAGCCGCCGTTGGCATCTAGCCGCAGCCGGGATCCCGCAGGCAACTGCTCCAGCCAGCTTTCTAGCTTCTTCCACTCCGCTGCGAAGGGATCCATTCCCACCTTGCCCTTGTAAACTGGGTAGGAGCCGAAGGGGGTATCCTTCCCCAAAAGCCCACAAAAGGAAAGACCGGAGAGATCCCTATCTAGCCAGCCAGGATCCCGACAGGCCAGCCAGGCGCATTCCAGCCCAAAGCGGGTAGCAGGCAGCGCTGCCGGGATCTCCTTGATCTGCGCCTCCGAGAGCTCAGCCGGCAACTGCCGACAAAAGGCCAGGGCCTCCTCGAGGGTCTCACTGCCCAGCCAAGGAATGGGGGCTACCTCCCCGTAGCCCTGCTGCCCTGTCTCCAGGTCTGTCAGGCGGATTAGGATCCCTTCGCGGGTAGACCAGAGACCGTAGCGGGTGCGCAGGGGCTGCCGGAAAGGTTGCTGATAGCAGCAAACTTCAAGGCGGGCCAGCAATTTTCCGATCCCTGGGAACCCTGACCAAGAGCCATCTTACAGGCGGCAGAGCTGGGGTAGGTGCTAGTCCGATTTAGCGGCTAAAGCGAAGGTTTCTCCGGGAGGCACCCATGAAGGAGCGCACTCCAGAGAGGCGAAGGCGCTTGGAGGAGGTTTTAAGGCGGAGGCAGCCGGATCTCACGGTGCTTCTAGAGAACGTCCACAAACCCCACAATCTTTCCGCCATCCTGCGCACCTGCGATGCTGTGGGGGTGCTCAGAGTTCACGCCGTGAACCCCACGGAGGGTGTACCCACTTTCAACGAGACCAGCAGCGGCAGCCACAAGTGGGTCTACCTCAAGGTTCACCCCACCACGGAAGAGGCCTTCCAGCACCTCCGGGAAGAAGGCTTCCAAATCTATGCCACTGCCTTGAAGGAGGGGGCCCGCAGCTACCGACAGGTGGACTACACCAAGCCCACCGCCATTGTCTTGGGAGCGGAGAAGTGGGGGGTTTCTGAGCAGGCCTTGGCCCTAGCTGACGCGCTCATCCACATCCCCATGCTGGGCATGGTGCAGAGCCTAAATGTCTCGGTGGCAGCAGCCGTGATTCTCTTTGAGGCTCAAAGACAAAGGCTCGAAGCAGGGCTTTACGACGCACCCCGCCTGGATCCCGAACTTTACCAGCAGATTTTGGAGGACTGGCTTATGAAGTAAATTTCCAAGGATCCCTCCGCAAAGCCCAGCAGGACAAGGAAGGCAAGGCCACTTTGCCCCCAGCTAGTCGCAAGGGGCGCTTGCAAAAGGGTTGCTGCCGTTTGGGTGCATAGACGGAGTTCTCCCGCAGACAGGCAACCAGCGGCAAAGGGGTGGTTTAATGTAGAGACTAGTGAGCAGCAGTTGCCCCTATGCCGGAGACTTTCCTCTACAGCGCCTTGCGTGCCGCTCTTGACGAAGAAATGGCCCGGGATCCCAACGTGTTTGTTTTGGGAGAAGATGTAGGCCACTACGGCGGCTCCTACAAAGTGACCAAAGACCTATACCGCAAGTACGGGGAGATGCGCCTCCTGGACACCCCCATTTGCGAAAACAGCTTCACCGGCCTTGCCATTGGGGCAGCGATGACCGGCTTGCGCCCGGTGGTGGAAGGGATGAACATGGGTTTTCTGCTGCTGGCTTTTAACCAGATTGCCAACAATGCCGGCATGCTGCGCTACATGTCTGGCGGCAACTTCAAGGTCCCGATTGTCATCCGCGGACCTGGCGGCGTGGGCCGGCAGCTGGGGGCCGAGCACTCGCAGCGGCTGGAGGCCTACTTTCAAGCAGTGCCGGGGCTGAAGATCGTTGCCTGTTCCACTCCCTACAACGCCAAAGGTCTGCTCAAGTCGGCCATCCGCGACGACAACCCCGTCCTCTTCTTCGAACATGTTCTTCTCTACAACGTGAAGGGAGAGGTGCCAGAGGAGGAGTACCTTTTGCCCTTGAATAAGGCGGAAGTTGTCCGCTCTGGATCCGACGTTACCCTCCTCACCTACTCCCGTATGCGCTACCACGTGCTCAAGGCTGTGGATACCCTGGTAGCGCAGGAGATCGATCCTGAGGTGATTGATTTGATCTCCCTCAAGCCGCTGGATATGGAGACCATTGCAGCTTCGGTGCGCAAAACGCACCGAGTGGTCATTGTGGAGGAAGATGTAAAAACTGGCGGCATTGGGGCAGAGCTGACTGCTCGCATCATGGAAGAACTCTTCGACGAGCTGGATGCGCCAGTGGTGCGCCTGGCTTCCCAAGACATTCCCACTCCTTACAACGGCACCTTGGAAGCAGCCACCATCGTGCAGCCAGAAGATATTGTGGCAGCTGTGGAGCGGCTCCTCTACGCTTAAAACGCTTGCTAAATAGCGCCAAAAATTTCTCAAGTCCTCTGGGTGGCCTTGCTAAGATTTCCGTGGCAGGGATCCCGGGATATGCAGGGCGTACTGCTGATCCTCTACATGCTGTTTGTCAGTGGCCTGATTGCCGTGGTTGGGGATCGGGTTGGGTATCGCATTGGCAAAAAGCGCCTAACCTGGTTTAACCTCCGCCCTCGCCACACAGCCATTTTGGTAGCCGTGATTACGGGGGTGAGCATCTCAGCCCTGACCCTAGGCACGCTGCTGCTTCTAAACCGCTCGCTGTCAGAAGCCCTTTTTAGCTACACCAACCAAATTGCTCGGGCTAGGCAAGAGCTGCAGGCCCTCAATCGCCAAAAAGCTTGGCTGGAGACCGAGAATGCTGCCCTCAGGGCCGAGCGGGATCGCCTGCGGCTAGATCTGGATCGATTTCGCAGCCAGCAGTCGGCAGCCCAAACCCGCCTGAGTGAAGTTCAGGATCAACTGGCCGCAGCCCTGCAGGCCCGGCAGGAGGCCGAAGCCAAGCTGGCAGCAACCCAAGAGCAGCTGGCCCAGGTGCAGCTTAAGCTGGAGCAGGCCCAAGTAGAGCTGGCGGCGGTCAAGAAGGAGGTGGAATCGGCGCAGCAAACCATCGTCACCCTAAAGTCCCAAAAGCAGACCTTGCAGTTGGATCGGGATCAACTGGAGCGCTCCCTGGAGGCGGCGCAGGCAGCCCTAAACCAACTGGAGACCCAGAAAAACCAGCTCGAGGGGGAAATTGCCCAGCTCAGCCAGTTGGCAGTGCGGCTGCGGCGGGGCGAGCTTGCCATCTTGGCAGGCGAAGTCTTAGCTACAGGGGTAGTTCAGACCCCTGCCGGGGCAAAGCCAGAGACAGTCCGGCAGCAGTTTGAGCAACTGTTGGCGCAGGCAGAACAGCGGGCGCTGGCGCTGGGATCCCAGCCTATACCTCCTCTAGAAAACGCCATCCTCATCCGCCGCGAGGATGCGGATCGAGCTTTGAAAAAGCTGCAGGAAGCCGGCAGCTGGGCGGTGCGCATCCTCTCTCTCACCAACCGGCTCAAGGGTGAGCCTGTGCCTGTGGTGGTTCAGATTTACCCCAACCAGCGCCTCTTCGCCAAGGGGTCGGTGCTGGCCCAAGGAGTGATCCAGCCGGGCCTCAGCGAAAGTGAAATCCAGCAGCGGCTGCTGGAGCTGCTAAACGAGGCCAACCAGCGCTCCCAAGAAAAAGGTCTCCTTGCAGATCCCATCACTGGTACTGTCGGAGAGTTCTCCCAGGTCAAGTTTTTGGAAGTGGTGCAGCAGCTGCGCCAAAGCACCACCCCTCTGGATGTGAAGCTGGTGGCTGATGCCGACATCTACACGGCAGGGCCGCTGCGGGTGAGTTTTCTCATGGCGCAAGCCTCCAGCCAATACGGCTCTGCTCCAGCTCAGCTAAGAGGGCGCAGGGAGGGGTGAGGGTCAAGGAGATGGAGCGGGTATTAGTGGGTTTTGATCCAGGGCGGGACAAGTGCGGCCTTGCGGTTGTGCAAACCCAGCCAGCCTGGCAAGTTTTGCACCGGGAGGTGGTTCCTGCCCAAGAGGCCCTGCCCAGGTTGGGGGCTCTCTGGCAGCAGTTTGGAGCAGAGCGGCTCATCCTGGGGGATCAAACGACGGCGCGGCAGTGGAAGTCTCAACTGGAGCTGCTTCTTCCGCCGCACCAGATTGTCCTGGTGGACGAACGCCACAGCTCGGAAGAAGCCCGGCGGCGCTACTGGGAGGTTTACCGGCCGCGGTGGTGGCAGCACCTACTGCCCAAAGGGCTGCGACTGCCGGACAGGGCCTACGATGATCTGGTGGCCTTGATTCTGGTGGAGCGGTACTGGCGTGGGCAAAAGACAGCTAAGCCGACGTGAATTCCTCCTCCTAGCCGGGCTAGCGGTGGCCGGCTGTGGCGGGCCCAGTGCCCATTTGCCCCTCATCCTCGCCCTCAAGCCGGGGATCCCTCAGAGCTTAGTCAGCGAGTTTCGCCGTCGCACTCGGGCCCGCTTTCGGTTGCAGCTGGTGGATGAGCGAAGCCAGTTGTTGGCTTACCTGCGCCAAAGCCTTCAGCCACCCCAGCCCTCCTGGGGGCCTTTTAGCCAACGACTGCCGGTGCCAGCTCTCAGCCTGCTGGGGGCCGACGCTTTGGATTGGGCTCTGGCTGCCGGTTGGCTGGATCCCTTGCCGCGCAGTCTCTTGGGAGAACGCTGGCAGCAGTTGCATCCCCGTTGGCAAGCAGCAGCCCTGCGGGAGGGGCAGATCTGGGGTGTGCCCTGGCGCTGGGGGGTGACGGCCATTGCCTACCGCCGGGACCGGGTCAGCAAACCCCTCCGGGACTGGGCCGACCTGTGGCGGCCTGAGTTGGCTGGCAAGATCACGCTGCCGGATCACCCACGCGAGGTGATTGGGCTGACCCTAAAAAAGATGGGCCGCTCCTACAACGATCCCCTCGATCCGGAAGAAACCGAGTTGCGACGGGAGCTGGGATCCCTGCACCGTCAAGTTTTGGCCTATACCTCCGCTGACTACTTGCCCATGTTGCGCCTGGCCGATAGCTGGGTAGCTGTGGGCTGGTCGCAAGATCTCTACGCCACTCAGGCCAACTACCCCGAGTTGGAGGTGGTGATCCCGGCCTCGGGATCTGCTGTCTGGTGGGATGTCTGGGTGCGGCCCCGGGCTGCCCAGCCTCTCCCTGAAGAGCTGCAGACGGAGCTGCCATCCCTGCTGGTCAACTGGATTGATTTTGTCTTAAATCCCGAGTTCGCCCCTCGCCTCGTCAACTTAAGCGGGATCCCTTCAGTGTTACCGCTGGACTTGAACCAACTTTCCCTGCGGCTGCGCCGCCGGCCCGACTTCCACCCCTCCACCTGGGAACGGGCCGAGATCTGGCGGCCCTTGAGCCTGGCCGAAGCCGAGTCCTACCTCCGCCTCTGGGATCAGATGCGGCGCGGCCTCCTGTAGCTTGACCGCTTTTACTTGACCTTTTTGCTCTTTCTACCCGACTTGGGCTTGTCCTGGACGGCCGATTCGGCTTCTCGATCTAAGCTCTCCCCAGAGGCAGAGGCTGGTTCCGACTCTGGAGCGGCAACTGTGGCGGTTTCTGTGGCTACTCCTGAAGGGGGTTCTGCCACAGCCTCAGCTGGGGCTGTAGAAGCCTCAAGGCTTGCTGCTGCCAGTACCGACCCAGCCTTTTCTTCGAAGTCTTCGCCTTTAGCCCCGACGGGAAGGGGGGGTGCCTCGGTGGGATTGCCCTCGCTATCGACCCAGTTGACCGTGGTTTGAGACTTCAACCAGGCCATCACCTTACGAGTAAGCAAATTTTCGTAAATGACCTGGCGTGTCCGCTCCCGATCCAGCTTTTGGCCCTGCTGAGCGTAGGCTTTCATCACCGCTTCCATTTCCACTTCCAATTCAGTGGGGCCGACGGCAATTTGCTCCTGCCGGACGATGGCGCTGAGAGCAAAGGCGCGGCGCAGCCGGTCGATGGCCTCAGCTCGGTGGCGTTCCCTCAATTGGTTGAGAGTCTCAGGTGGCAGTTGAGCCAGGAGCTTGCGGATTTCTCCCGGGGCAACCCTTGCTTGCTGCTGCAGCGACTGCAGGTCTTGAGCTAGCAGCTGCGTTATCTCTTGCTCAACAAGGCTCTCGGGCAGATCCACCTCGGTGGTTGCCAAAATGGCGTTGAGGATGGCCGTTTCAAGGTTTTCTTCGGATTGTCTTAGGGCATCTTGCTCAAGGCGCTTTTTCAGGTGTTCCCGCAGCTCCGCCACCGTCTGGAAGTTGCTGACTTCCTGGACAAAGGCATCGTCTAGCTCCGGCAGCTCTTTGGTTTTGATCTCCTTGAGGCAGACGGTAAAGGTAACCGTTTTCCCAGCCAGCTCTTTTCTAAAGTAATCCTCGGGCAGGGTGGCAGTGATCTCCTTAGTCTCGTCGAGCTGCATGCCCACAACACCTGCTACAAAGCCGGGAATGAAGTTTTCCTCTTTCAGCTCCAGTTGCAAGTCTTGGGCGGCAAGCTCCTTGAGGGGATTGCCCTCGGCGTCGCGGGCTTGGAAATCCAGCACCACCACGTCCCCCAACTGGGCAGGCCGATCCTCCACAGGCAAGAGGGTAGCCCGCTGATCTCGCAGCTTTTCGATGAGGCGGTCGACTTCCTCAGGCTTGACGTCAACCCGGGTTGCCGTAACCGTCAGCCCTTTGTACTGGCCAACGCGAGCCTCAGGGTACACTTCCACATACCCTGAGAAGCTGAACTCGGCTTCTGGGTTAAAGCGCTCCAGAAGCTGCTTCACCTCTTCATCCAGCTCAAACTGGCCGATGGGGGTGACTTGAGCCTCCTGGAGAACCTCCTGGATAGCCTCCTGGATTAGGTCGTCGATAGCACTGGCAATAACCCTCTCGCGGCCCACCTGGCGCACTACCAGGTTGCGAGGGGCCTTGCCCTTGCGAAACCCCGGGATCTGGATGTTCCGCTCCAGTTGGCGCAGGGTTTTTTCGTAGGAGCGCTTAACCCGGTCAGCTTCCACCACGATCTTGAAGCCAAGCCGGCTACCAGGGCGCTTTTCTTGAGTAACCTGCATAGGTGCTAGTGCAAAGGCAAATAGAGGCTCAATTGTACCGCAAAGATCCAGGGATTATGCTAATGGGCGGTCTAGGCAGGGGATCCCTCGGTGGTCACTTCCTTAACCTCTTGGAGGTCTTCCTGAGGCTCAGCTCGTTTGCTGGGGGGCAGTTGCTTAACTTTTGCCTCCAGCTCCACCACCATTTCCTTCAGCTCGCTGATGGCCACTTCCTTCTCTTGCAGTTGCCGATTTTTCTCGCGGGCTTCGAGGCTAAATTGCAGCCGCATCCAGAGGCCATAGATCCAGGCCAAGGCAGCGCCAATCCCAGCAGAAGCCAAAAGCTCAATCACTAGCGGGCTCTCGATGCTGACGCCAGGGGCAAAGGTAATCGTTACCGGGTTGGCGTTTTGCATGGCAAAGAGGGCCACACCCAGGAGGGCCGAGAAAAAGATTAGGTAGTTAAACAGACGCATGCCGTTTTCCTCAAATCAAAGGTATCCACGACGACTTGCCAGCACCAGAGTCAATGGGGCGGCGGACCTAAAAGAACCAGCCGTAGCTGTGTAAGCCTTTGCCCAAAAAGTTCACTCCCAGGTAACAAACCCAAACCACCCCAAAACCCAAGCTGGCTAGAAGCGCAGGACGCCTGCCCTGCCAGCCCTTGGTGATGCGGGCGTGTAGATAGGCAGCAAAAACCAACCAGGTAATCAAGGCCCAGGTTTCCTTGGGATCCCAGCTCCAGTAGGTACCCCAGGCCTCGTTGGCCCAGACGGCCCCGGCAATAATGCCAATGGTAAGTAGCGGAAAGCCCAGCCCGATGAAGCGGTAGCTGGCGTTGTCTAAGATCTCGGCCAGGCTCAGTTGTTGCCGAGGGATCTCCTCTGGAGTCGGCTGGGGAGGAAGTTCAGTCCTGGCACGGGCTATCAGCTCCGGCTGGACTGCAGCTTGGGACGGGCGAAATTGCAGGCCAAGGGAGTTGCCCTTGAGCTGTACCTCCTGGCCACGGGTGAGGATGAGAAAGGCCATGGCCAACAGGGAGCCCACCAAGAGGGCTGCGTAGGCCAACAGCATGACGCTGACATGCATCATCAGCCAGTTGGACTGCAGAGCTGGCACCAGCGGCTGGGCTGCCTGCATATCCTCCGGCAAGGCCAAGGCGGCAAAGGCAACAATGCCTGTCGCTAATGGGGCAGTCATCACTCCCACCCAACGGCGGCGAGTCCACTGGAGAGCCACTAGGTGCAAGGCGGTGATCCCCCAGGCCAAGAAAAACAAAGACTCGTACAAATTGCTCAAAGGGAAGTAGCCGGCATCGATCCAGCGGGCCGTCAACAGAGCAGCTATTGTCAAGTTGGCCCCCACCATCCCCGCCAAGCCCAGTTCGGCCAAAAGGGGCACTTGGGGAAAAGCTGCCCCACCCCAGTAGAAGAGCATGGCCCCCAGACAAATGGCAAAGGCCAGGGTGTTGAGGAGAGCTTGCCACTGAGTGAGATCCAAGCCCGCGAGCGCTATCGTCGCTGCCAAGCAAGTCATAGATGACCCCAAAGCTTTTCCGGACAGGACCAAGCCTGCCGATCCCATTCTAGGGCGGGGAAGGGATCCTCCCCAAAGGACACATCCTGGTAATGTGAGGATGGCTTGTCTGCGGCTTGGCAAGTGTTGGAATGGGAGGCTCATGCAAGAACACGCGGGAAGTGCCAGCTTGAAGGCATGGGGATTGAGATGGTGGATGGTGCTGTTGGCAGCTTTGGTGCTGGTTGGCTGTGGGGGATCTGCGCCCAAGCAACCCCAGGAGCACCAACCACCTCAGCTCGAGCGGGTGCCAACGCCAACAGAAATTGCCAAGCTGGATGCCTACTTGCAGCACTATCGCCCGCAGGTGCAGATCCTCAGCCCACAACCTGGCGAGATCTTGCCAGAGCGCCAGGTCACGGTTCGCTTTGCAGTACGAGGGTACCCGATTTTTAAGGATCCGCAACTGGGTCTTGGTCCCCATTTGCATGTGGTTCTGGACAACCAGCCTTACATTTCTCACTACGACGCTGATGCCCCTCTTGTTTTTGAGGATTTGGAACCGGGATCCCATACGCTGCGGGTGTTTGCCGTCAAGCCCTGGCACGAGAGCTTTAAAAACTCCGAAGCCTACGCTCAAGTCAGCTTCCATGTGCTAGCTCCCACGCCAGAATACGTGCCGCAGCCGCAGTTGCCTCTTCTCACCTACAGCTCTCCCAGCGGCAGCTACGGAGCTGAGCCAATCCTGGTCGATTTTTGGCTTGCCAATGCCCCCGTGCGGGAGAGCTTGCTGGCTGACCTACCCCGTGACTGGCGCATCCGCTACACTCTCAACGGTCAGTCTGGCCTGCTGGATCGCTGGGAGTCTTTTTACCTGAAGGGCTGGAAGCCTGGCCGCAACGTGATGGTAGTGGAGCTGGTTGACAGCAAAGGGGATCCCATCCGCAATGTGTTGAACAGCGCCGCCCGCGAGATCACCTACACCCCCGGGGGCCAAGATACCCTCTCCAAGCTGATCCGAGGAGAGCTGAAAGCGGAAGAGGCCCTGGCTATCGTACAGCCCCAGCCTACCCCGACTCCGACGCCTACCCCTACTCCAACACCCACGCCCGCCCCGACTCCAACACCCACTCCCACTCCTACTCCGACACCCACCCCTACCCCTACGCTGACCCCAACTCCACTGCTGGCACCCACACCTACACCAGAGTCGCCACCTACGCCCGCGCCGCGCCGTCGTCCGACGCCAGAAGCGATTCTGGCCGAGCCTACCCCGCCGTCTCCAGAAGAGACCACGGCTAAGCCAACGCCCAGGCCCACACCGACCCCAACACCCACGCCCAGATCTCAGCCAGAGGCTACCCCTTTGCCGCGGCTGACACCCATTCCGTTGGCGGAGCGGCAGGTGCGGCCCCAGGGACTGCGACTTTTCCCACCTGGGCTGCGCAGCCCTTACTCAGGCAATAAGCTGCGGCGGGAGCTCAGCTCTGAGGGCTGACCCCATATCTAGTGCCTGAATCCTCGGTATACTCTAAACTTGGGAGAGCGCAGTCATGGCTTTTCCTGGAGCCAGCTTTGGCTGGTTTCAGGTTGAGGCTACTTGAAAGCTCGAGGTAGCTGCTGGCCTTTTTCAGGATTTTGCTGAGCAAGCCCCTAAGGCTAGCTGCTGTCGGAAGCAGGTGCCGGATCGCTGCAATCAAATGTCCGTGCCCATGCAGATATCCTCAAGCATTTTTCTGGACTTTTTGTCTTAGCCCGAAGGAATCTGGCCCTCAGGAAGTATCCAATGTAAGCTATTTTTTAGCCATTTATTTCTATGAGCTTTTCTCTTGACTAGGAAAGTTGGTTTATCTTTCGCAACATCTACTGGTAGAGTTGCACTTCCAAAAGATTAGTTTGAAAACACTTTATGTAGAGCCAAGCGAGACAGGCTCAGTAAGTTTTCTGAACTAGGCGTTTACCAGAAGTTCAAATTTTGGAGTGCCAAAACCTTTACAGAAAGTCTGCCCTTCTGGTATGAAGGAGATGCTGCTTGCAGAGCGGTCAACTTCTCCTGCTAGGGGAAAGGCCTAAAGCAACAGGAGAGGCGAAAGCCCGGACAGGGCGTAGTTTAGGGTGTGGGGTTGGATATGTCGGAAAGTCTTGACCTGCAAGATGCAGTAGGCCGTTTCTTGAAAATCATTGGTCGCTACTCGTTGCTCAGCCCTGAAGAGGAGCTTCGCCTGGCCTACCAGGTACAGCGGATGATGGCCCTCCTGGAACAGCGGCGGCAGGATGAGTCGCTCGAGGACTGGAGCCGACGGGTGGGGATCCCCGTGGAAGAGCTGCAGCGGATCCTACAGGAGGGGGAAGCGGCCAAAAGGCGCATGGTGGAGTGCAACCTACGCCTAGTGGTATCGATTGCTAAGCGCTACCGCAACCGCGGCTTGCCGTTTTTGGATCTCATCCAAGAGGGCACCATTGGCCTCACCCGCGCCGTGGAAAAGTTTGATCCCACGCGAGGGTACAAGTTCTCCACCTACGCTACCTGGTGGATCCGGCAGAGCGTAAACCGCGGCATCCAAAACAAAGGGCGCCTCATTCGTCTGCCTGCCCACATGTACGAGAAGGTCTCCCAGGTGAAGCGGCGCTACCGCGAGCTATCCGCTCAGAAGGGATCCCGACCTGCAGCCGAAGAAGTTTTCGATTCGCTGGATATTGGCGACAACTACCGCGAGCTGATCACCCGCCACATGGCCGAGATCTGTTCCCTCAACGTGAGTGTGGGCGATGAGGACGGCACGGAGCTGCAGCACTTTATCCCCGACGAAGACAACGACCCAGTCGAGCATCTCACTCGGGTTGCCCGTTGGGAGGAAGTCCGCGCCCTTGTGAGGCAACTGAGCGAACGCGAGCAGCAGGTCATCGTAGCCCGCTACGGCCTAGATGGAGCCAAGAGGATGACGCTGCGCGAGATCGGGGAGCACATTGGCCTGTCGCGGGAGCGGGTACGGCAAATTGAGCGGCGGGCCCTGCGGAAGTTGCGGCGGCTGCAGCAGGAATACTCCACCCCCAAGACTGGCAAACGGCTCAATCCCTCCAACTAGGCCGGGGCCTGCCTCCGGTAAAAGGGCTTTTTCACCACCTCGGCAAGCCGGCGCTGGCCCCGAATCTCAATCTCCAGCCGGGATCCCACCTCGGCCCAAGTCGAATCCACATACCCCAGGCCAATGCCATAGCCCAAGGTGGGAGAGTGGGTGCCGCTGGTTACCCGACCAATCGGCTGGGGGGAGTTGGGAGCATAGATGGCATAGCCGCTGCGGGGAATGGCTCGATCCAGCATGCGAAATCCCACCAGACGACGAGGGATCCCCTCGGCCCGCTGGTTTTCTAGCGCCGCCTTGCCTAGGTACTCTGCCGGGTTGTTGACCAACCAGGCCAGGTCGGCTTCGAGAGGAGTGGTGCTCTCATCTATGTCTTGCCCGTAGAGGCAAAAGCCAGCCTCCAACCGCAGCGTATCGCGGCAGCCCAAGCCACAGGGCTGGACTCCTGCCTGCACCAGTTGCTCCCAGAGCCAGCGGCCGTCTGAGGGACTGAGCAGGAGCTCAAAGCCATCTTCGCCGGTGTAGCCGGTGCGGGCCACAAAGACACTTGCCTCTGCGGAGCTCTCCCTTTGAGGAGCTTTAGGGATAAACTGCCCATGTTGAAATCGGCGTAAAGCTTTCAGAGATCCCTCTAGAAAAGGCTGCAAAACCTCTTCCGCCGCCGGCCCCTGGACGGCCAGCAACACGTGGGACGCCGTGCGATCTTGAAGTTCTAGGCCAGGGATCCCTTGCTGCTGCAGCCACTCCCTGTCTTTCTGGCAGGTGGCCGCGTTGACGATCAGGCTCCAGTGCTCCAGCTCTCCTTCCGGTGGATGCCGGTAGAAGATGACGTCGTCCACAATGCCCCCCAGGGGATTGAGCAAAACCGTGTAGCGAGCAGAGCCCACCCGCACAGCGCTGAGATCGCTGGGCGCGAGACGGCTGAGGTGGGATCCCAGCTCTGGTCCCCAAAGGGTGAACTTGCCCATGTGAGAGATGTCGAATATCCCCGCCTGCTCCCGCACCGCCCGATGCTCAGCCACCACACCCTGGTAGTACAGCGGCATTTCCCATCCGGCAAAGGAGACAAAACGCGCCCCCAAGGCTTGGTGCAAGGGGAACAGGGGGGTGCGCTGCAGCGGCGTTTGGCTCATGAAGGGAGCTTTAGACCCAACCTCGTACCTCTCTTGGAGCTGGCTTCAGGGGTCTAGTTGGCAGATCCGTCCACCGTCAACTGGCCCAAGACGTTGATGTCGAAGGTGAAGTTGATCGTCACCGAGTTGCCCTCATAGGCCTCAGGCAGGGGCAAAAAGGGTGCTGCCCGCTGAATTGCCGTCAGCGCCGCGTCGTCGGTTTGTTGGCTGCCGGAAGTGCGGGCCAGGCGAATGCTCTGCAGCTCGCCACCTCGACCCACCGTGAAGATCACCACGGTGCGGCGGGAAGTGCCGGTCTGGCCTGGGATCCAATTCTGTTCCACCTTGCGCTGCAAAGCTGCCAGCCAGGGGCCCCAATCCACATTGGCCCGCGCCGCCACACTGGGAGGGTTTGGAGCCGACTGGGTAGGGTTGGCCAAGCCGCTGGCTCCTCTGCCCTGGATCCCGCCTCCATCGCTGGGCGCAGAAGCGCTGATAGGCGGTCCCAACTGAGAAGCCTCGGAGGGCCGCTCGCCAAGGGAAACCTCTGTCGGCGGTTGGGGAACAGGCGCAAGGGGCTGCAATTGGCTGAGATCCGAGGCCCGCTCTCTGGGCTGCGCAGGCGGAGCAGGAGGAGCGGCCGCCACAGGTGGCGGAGGCTGAGTGGGAGTGGGTTTGGGGGCTGCGGTAGGTGGAGGCGGCGCTGCAGTTGGCGTTGCCCTGGACCGAGGAGGAGCTGGAACTGGAGTTTGTGGAGGGGGTGGGGTAGGTCTAGGAGTGGCTAAGGCAACTTCTGCTGGGGCGGGTGGCGGTACAGGGGCAGGCGGCTGCGGCCGTGGCGGCTGGGGCTGAGGCGGAGGCGGCGGAGCGGCTTGCTGACGGGTAGCAGCGCGGGATTGGGGTGGACTGCCTTGCGAAGGAGAGGCTTCTACCCGCTTGCCCCCATCGCGGGAATCCACTTCTGAAACCAGCTCTGCTTCTTCCGGCGGCTCGAGATCTTCTGGCTCCAGCAAGATAAACTCAATGGCTTTTTGTTCTTGCTGGCGAAACGGCCAAAACCGACTCCAGGAGAGCAAGCCCAACAGCGCCAACCCATGCAGCAGCAGGGACAGCGCCACCATCCAAAAAAAATGGCGCGCTTCCTCCTCGCGGCGGCGCTGCTCAGTCCAGGTGCTGGTCATGGCCAAGATTGCCTCTTTGCGCTCCCCAGTCTCTCACCACACTGAGTTGGCTCTCCAGCTCAAATGTTATAACATCGCCCTGGCTGGGCTTCTTGCGCAAAGGCGTACAGTCGGCTGGGGAAGGGATCCCACCCTTCAGCACAAAATCGCCTACCTTATAAAGAGCAGGGATCCCGACTTGAGCAGGCTGCTTGCCAGGGGAGCCCATGGAACCCATTCGCTTTCATCTTGCCTTTCCGGTTGCCGACATTGCCTTGGCCAAGAGCTACTACGGCGAGGGCTTGGGTTGCCAGATTGGTCGGGAAACGCCTGTTTCCGTCATCTTGAACCTCTATGGCCATCAACTGGTGGCCCACCTCACCCAGGAAGAGCTGAGGCCCCAGCGGGGCATCTACCCTCGCCACTTCGGCCTGATCTTTCCCACCCAAGCAGAGTGGCAGAGCCTGGCCGACCGGGCCCAGGTGCGGGGATTGCCTTTCTATCAGGAGCCACGCTGGCGCTTCGTCGGCACCCCCCTGGAGCACGGCACGTTCTTTCTGCAGGATCCCTTCTACAACCTGCTGGAGTTTAAGTACTACCGCTACCCTTCCGCCATTTTTGGGGAGCGGGAATGGGCCGTGGTCGGGGATATTGCAGGCCAACAGCTTCCGAACCCCTCTCCCAGCAGCGCGTAGCAAACGGAAGGAACGCCTTGGCCATTCAACCCCCTCGTTCTGGCCCTATGCGCGGCCCCATCTGGCAGATGGACTTTAACGCCGTCCCGCTGCGAGATGCCCAGGATCGGCGAGTTTGGGAGCTCTTGGTGTGCGATCCCAGCGGCCAGTTTCGCCAGGCCAAGTACTGCAGCAACCAAGAGGTCAATAGCACCTGGGTGGCCCAACAGTTGCGCAGCTATCTGGAAGCGGCTCCCCAGCCCCCCTCGGCCATCCGGGTGTTCCGAGCCCGCATGAGCTCCATTCTGCAACGGGCCTGCAACGCCGTCGGGATCCCCATGCTCCCCAGCCGTCGCGTCTATGCCCTTAAGGCCTGGATGCGGGAACGGGCAGAGCAGGTTTACCCCCAGGAAACCCAGTTCACCTACAGCCCTGAACCCCCCGTGGAGCCGGATCCGCCGGATCCCGTCCCCCTGCCGGACAAGTTGCAGGGAGAGCGCTGGGCGTTCGTGACGCTGCGGGCTAGGGATCTGCGGGAAGCCGAGACCTGGCCAATCGAATTTGGCGAGCTGTTTCCAGTAAACTGGGAGGCTTTTGCGCCCGACACAATCATTCCCGGCTTGGTGATCGCCTCGCAGCGGGCTCTTCCTATAGCAGCCTGGATGAGCGGCATGGAGCCTGCCTACTTGACTGTGGCGGAGGGATGGCTGCTGTTCGAGGCTGGCCTCAACGATTGCTATCTCTTTGCACAACTCAAAGACGAAAAGCTGCGAGCAGAGGCCGAGGGCTTTGCCCAACGCCAACGCCAAGCGCAAGGGATCCATTTCCTCGCCATCCAAAGCGATTTCAGGGCTCAGTCGTTCGCTGGCTTTTGGCTGATGCAACTTTGAGGAGAAGTCTACATAGATCCTCAGGGCAAGCATGTTATAGCCAGCTTTGCGAGCGCCTTTGAAAGTCCCGGAAAAGCCTATTTTTTCGTTCACCCGCTCGATTCCTTGCACCACGAGGCCTTCAGGCCTCTTACCCCCCCTTTCCAAGGCTACTTTCTGCTCTTTTCGACCGACCCCCTCACAAATGGGTCTTGTATTCCTTGCCCTGCTTGGCTTTAAGGGGGGTGGAGTCCTGTTCCCCCTTCGGGGGGTTCCCAGAAATTGGAAACATGATCCACGTCGTCTAGGTGGTAGCCCCACCTCGGAATCGAGTTCCCCCTTTGGGGGAGCCCTAGAAACTTGGAAACGCGACAGGAGCGTGCCACTTAATCTCAAACTGGCAAGTTCTCCCGTCCGGGGTGACTCCCAGAAACTGGAAACAAGGCTTGAGCAAAGCGAGGGCCGCGCTTAATGTCCGAGGTCTTCCCTTCGGGGGGATTCCTGGAAATAGGAAACGAAACCCCCCGAGGTAGATCCCCGGGGAGTGTGTAAAAATGTTCCCCCTCAGGGGGAGAAATACCGGCTGCGAAATTCCGAGTAGATCTCGGCATAGGCCTTGACCCAGTTTGGATCTGGCTGGATGAGACGTTCCACCTGCACCAAGCGCTCGGCAGCCTGCTGCACTGAGCAGCACCAATAGGCCGATGCTGCCAGGATGGCCGCTCCTACAGCCGGGTCGGGATGTTTGACCACTGCCAAGGGACGGGCAAGGATACTGGCGCGCAGGCGGAGCCAGAGGGAACTTTTGCAGCCCCCGCCGGTGGTAAAAATTGGGCTCCCTTCTAGTAGGGGGATCCCATGGGCGGCCAAGGTCTCCAGTCCCAGCCGCTCCACCATCGCCACTCCCTCCAGCAAGGCCGCGTAAAAACGGGGAGAGCCCACCTCTGCCTGGGGCAAGAACCCCGCGAATGCGTCGTCGAGGATGGGAAAACGCTCCCCAGGTCGGCAGAGCGGATAGCTGACCAAGCCGGTGGGCAGATGGGCCTCCGCCTGCTGATCCAAGGCAGCCAAGTTGCCGCCAGGGAAGAAGTGGGGCAAAACCCCGCCTCCGCAAAAAGAAGCTGCCCCCGGCCACCAGCCGTTTCGGTCGGGGTGCAGATGGGAGTAGATGCTAGGGGTTTGTATGGGATCAGCACTGTTGGCCTTGAAGATAAGAGTGGTGCCCAGGCTGGTGGAGACTTGACCCAAGCGAGTAGCTCCTGCAGCCAGTTGCCCGGCGCAGCCATCGGTGATCCCGGCGGCAATTAGCACCTCTGGCCCCAGCTCCCACTCAGCTCGCACCGTTCCCAAAACCGTTCCCGGCGCCACCACCTCAGGGAAACGCTTGGGGTCGAGGCCATGGCGAGATAGCCACTCCCGCGGCCAGGTGTAGGTTTCTAGGTCAAAGCCACTTTTCAAGGCGTGGGTGTGGTCAGTTACCCGTCGGCGGCCTCCCAGTTGGCTTAGGAGAAAGTCCGCCGGATGGGCCAAGTAGCTGTCCCGGTATCGCTCGGGATGGGCTTCTGCCCACCACAGCCAGCGGCTAAGTCCCCAGCTGGCAGGGATCCCCAACTGCTTGGCCTGAACCTGGCCCCGCGGGTCGGAATACAGCCAGGCCTGATCCAGCGGCATGCCGCGACCGTCCACCGGCAGCACTGTACCCGAGGTGCTGCAGGCACTAAGGGCAACAATGGTGTAGCGATCCCCCAGTTGCCCCCTTAGGTGTCCCAACAGGGTTCTTAGGGTGCGCAGCCAGCGGCCCGGGTTGGTTTCTGGGGGATCCCAGGAGCGCTCGCTTTTGCCCACTACCTCCCCCGCTTCCGAGAGGGCCACCACCCGCATTCCCGACGTGCCTAGGTCGATCCCAAGAAATACAGGTCCCATAGAGCTCTAGAAATCTCGGCTGCTGCGGGCCAAAGCCTCTTGGATGTCTAGATCGAGGTTCTTCACCGACTCCAGCACCGAACGGGTAATCAGCTTTCCTGCCTGCACCAACACAGCACCAGTGATAGGGTGCAAGATGGGCTGCTCGGCCCGCCGCCCAATGAGCACCTCGATGTCCTTGAGGGCATTGGCGTACATTCCTATCGGTAGTTCCACCACCCCTTCTCCCAGAACCCGCGCCTGGCAGGCAAGCCGGGAATTGGGCTTGCGGCTAGTGATCACCTCTAGGGTGCGCTGCTCCCGACGGGTCATGGGCGAGAGCGACTCCATCCCTTCTTTCACGTACACATGGCAGGTGGCGCAGAGACCGCGCCCGCCGCACTCTTTCAACACATTCAGCTCTTCCTGCAGCAGCACCGAGAGCAAGTTGTTGTTGGTGGCCACTTCTGACACCTGAGCAATGGGATCCAACCGCACGCGCTTGACCATCGTCCCTTCTCCGCCGTTACACTCCTTAACGCTAGCTTGTCTTGGCAAGGGATCCCAGCCGTTGCTTGCCCTGCAGGTGGGAAAGACGAGCTGGACAAGCTAGAGTAGATCCCGCCCTTGGTGTTTGCCAGGGTTTTGGCAGCATGAGCTCTCCGCCCATCCAGTGGTATCCTGGCCACGTAGCTAAGGCCCTTGGCCAGTTGCGGGAACAACTGCGGCTGGTGGATGTGGCAATTGAAGTGGTGGACGCGCGCATCCCGCTGGCCAGCCGCCATCCCGAGCTGGACAAGTGGCTGGGGCAGAAGCCGCGCCTCTTGGCCCTCAACCGAGCCGACTCGATTGCGGCAAGGGATCTGAAAGCGTGGCAGGAGTATTTCTCGCAGCAAGGGATCCCGGTCTATCCCACCAACGGCCAATCGGGACAAGGGGTCAGTCGCCTCAAGCAGGCTATTTTGCAGCTAGGGCAGTCGGTCAACGAGCGGCGGCAGCGGCGGGGCATGCGGCCGCGGGCTGTCCGGGCGGTGGTGGTGGGTTTTCCCAATGTGGGCAAGTCGGCCCTGCTGAATCGACTTTTGGGACGGCGAGCCGTCGAGAGCGCTGCGCGCCCTGGGGTAACCCGGCAACTGCAGTGGGTACGGCTAGGGGGGGAGTTGGATTTGCTGGACTCGCCGGGCATCCTCCCGCCTTCGCTGCCGGATCAGCGGGCAGCCACGCTGCTAGCCATCTGCGATGACATTGGCGCTGCCGCCTACGACCCCGAGCGCGTAGCGGCCTACTTTGTGGATCAACTGCTGCAGGTGCAGCCCCAGGCCCAAGCTCTTTTGCAACAGCGCTACGGCTGGCCTGACCCGATCCCCCCTGGCAGCGTGGCAGTCCAGGAGCTGGCCCAACGGCGCTACCAAGGCGATACCGAGCGAGCGGCAAGGCAAATCCTCAACGACTACCGCAAGGGGTGGCTAGGGCCTCTAGCTTTGCAACTTCCTCCCACCTCTAGCCCCCCAGCAAGAGGCTAGCTTCATCTGTCTGTATATGTTGCTACGAGATGCGGCAGAGTGAGTGATACGATGGAACTAGAATACTAACACTGCGCCAGATTTTTCCCTGAGGTTTTTCGCAGCGCTTTTTGCCTTTAACCTGCCTGCGGACAGTCAAGTTGGGGATAGGCTGTAAGAAACTCCAGGGAGTAGACCATCCTCCTTGCTAGATTCCCATGGGTCAGCCTGCTGTTGCCGCCAGCTTAGAAGGAGGCTTTGACCTAAACAACCTCGATTTTGAGGTGCCAGGATGGCTGCGTGCTTTGCTTTCTGGCGCTGAAGATCTCGGCGATGGGCTGAGAGCTTACACTCCCCAAGAGGCAGATTTGCTGCGCCGGGCCTTTGAGTTTGCCTACTGCTTGCACAAGGGCCAAAAGCGGAAGTCGGGGGATCCCTACATCGCCCACCCGGTGGCTGTAGCTAGCTTGTTGCGGGAGCTGGGGGGGGATGCCGTCACGGTAGCGGCTGGCTTCTTGCACGATGTTGTTGAGGATGCAGGCGTTACCCTGGAGGCGCTAGAAGCAGAATTTGGACCCGAAGTGCGCCTCTTGGTAGAAGGGGTAACCAAGCTTTCTAAGTTTAATTTCTCCAGCAAAACGGAGCAGCAAGCGGAGAACTTCCGCCGCATGTTTGTGGCCATGGCCAAAGACATTCGGGTCATCGTGGTCAAGCTGGCGGATCGCTTGCACAACATGCGCACGCTGCAATATCTGCCGCCCCACAAGCAAAAGCAGATTGCAGCCGAAACCATGGAGATCTTTGCCCCCTTGGCCAACCGGCTGGGGATCTGGCATTTCAAGTGGGAACTGGAAGACCTGGCTTTTAAGTACCTGGACTACGAAGCCTATCGCCAGATCCAAGAGTTGGTTAACGCCAAGCGCAGCGAGCGAGAGGCGGAGATCCAAGCTTTTATCGAAGAGCTGCGGAAGAACCTCCTCCAAGCGGGGCTAGAGCACTTTGAGATCAGCGGGCGGCCCAAGCACCTGTATGGCATCTACCGCAAGATGCAGCAGCAGCGCAAGGAATTCCACGAGATCTACGACCTCTTGGCGGTGCGGGTTATCGTGCAGACCGTGAGCGAGTGCTACCGGGTGCTGGCAGTTGTTCACAACTGCTTTCGTCCCATTCCCGGGCGCTTTAAAGACTACATTGGCCTGCCCAAGCCAAACCGCTACCAATCTTTGCACACGACAGTGATTGGTCTGCAGGGGCGACCCGTGGAGGTGCAGATCCGCACCGAAGAAATGCACCGCGTGGCCGAGTACGGCATTGCTGCCCACTGGAAATATAAGGAAGCCGGCAGCACCCCCGTAAAGCCCGAGGAAGAGCGCTTTAGCTGGCTGCGGCAACTCTTGGAGTGGCAAAACGACCTCAAGGACGACAGAGAATACCTAGAGACTGTTCGCGAGAACCTGTTTGAGAGCGAAGTTTACGTCTTCACCCCCAAGGGAGATCTGCTGGCCTTACCCCAGGGATCCTGCCCGATTGATTTTGCCTATCGCATCCACTCAGAAATTGGGGATCACTGCGCCGGGGCGCGGGTAAACAACAAGATTGTACCGCTGGACACTCGCCTGCGCAATGGCGACATCGTGCAGATTATTACCCACAAGAATGCCCACCCCAGTCTAGACTGGATTAATTTTGTAGCCACCAGCTCGGCGCGCAATCGCATTCGCCAATGGTTTAAGCGCTCCAATCGCGAGCAAAATATTGCCCGCGGTCGGCAGTTGCTGGAGCGGGAGCTGGGCAAAACGGGGTTTGAAGCCCTGCTGAAGTCCGAGCGGATGCAGAAGGTTGCCGAGAAGCTCAACTACAGCAGCGTGGACGATTTACTGGCGGCGCTGGGCTATGGAGAGGTAACCCCCGCGCAGGTGATCCACCGGCTGCAGGAGGTCAGCAAGCCAGCCATCTCCCCCCCACCCGAGGAGGGATCTTTGGCGGAAGCCAAGCTGCTGCTGCCGCGAAGCGATGGAAATCGAGCTTCTAGCCGATCCCAATCTCTCATCCTGGGAGTGGAGGGCCTGAAACATCAATTGGCCAAATGCTGCAGCCCGCTCCCAGGGGATCCCATCCTGGGCGTGGTTACCCGCTTCAAGGGCATCACCATTCATCATCGCGATTGTCCGCGGGTAGCCCAGGTTCCGGGTGAGCGGCTGGTGCCGGTGCGCTGGAACGAGGAGCAACTGCGGCAAAGCACCCAGACTTATCCTGTAGAACTGCGTCTAGAGGTCATCGACCGGGTTGGCGTGCTGCGGGATATTCTCTCCCGCCTTTCCGATCAGGGCATCAATGTGCGCAATGCCAAGGTGCAAACCTTTGCCAATCGCACTGCCTCAATTGACCTCTGCATTGATGTACGCGACGCCCAACAGCTTGCTCAGCTTCAAAATCAGCTGCGCCAGCTTTCCGATGTGTTGGTCCTGCGCTCCCGCCACTACCAGAACGGATCCCGCTAAAAGGCTGCTGCGGTCTAATCTTAGGTAGGATATGGAGGTGGCTAACCCTAAGCGGAGGATCTCGGCATGGCAGGAGAGGGGCAGTTGAGCCTACTGGGTCGGCGGCTTTCTGGGGTGTTGTTGCTGCTGGGGGTCTGCCTCAGCTTGATCATTGGTGCCTGCTCAGCAAGCCCCAACCTGCGAGTCTACCGAGATCCCAATGGAGCTTTTGCCTTTGCTTACCCCAATGGCATGGTGAGCGTGAAGCTAAGCCCTGGGAAGGGGCTAGCCGTGCTCCTGCGCGACCTAGTCTATGAGACCGAAAACATCAGCCTGATGGTTGCCCCCTTCGACAAAGGGGAGACGATTGCGGATCTGGGAGGCCCAGAGGAGGTAGGGCAATTGGTGGCAAAGAAGATCATTGCCCCTGAGGGATCGGGTCGCTCAACCCAGCTCTTGGCAGCCGAGGCCTTCGAACGGCAGGGGCAGCCCTACTACCTGTTTGAGTACCAAACCAATCTGGGATCCCAGCTTCGCCACGAGGTAGTGACGGTAACCGTTCGTCACCATCGCCTCTATACTCTAACTGCCTCAACCCAGGAATCCCGCTGGCCACAGGTGCAGGCCGCTTTCCGGGAGGTAGGTCGCTCTCTAAGTGTCTCTTGAGAGGGCTCTCTGCCTTTGGAGACGGCAAAGGCCTTTCGGTGTTGAACAATCCCGCTGCCATGGCGGTTTACGTGGTTCAAATCAGTGACCTGCATCTATTTGCCAAGAGCCATCAGCGGTTGTTGGGGGTAGACACCGAGGCCTCTTTTCTGGCAGTGCAAAAGGCCATTGTGAGTTTGGATCCCTTGCCGGATGTGTTGCTCCTAACCGGGGATCTTGCCCAAGATGGCAGTGCGGCTGCCTATGCCCGTCTTAGAAGCTATTTGCAGACCCTTCCCATCGACACCTATTGGCTGGCGGGGAACCACGATCGCCTGCATGTTATGAACCTAGAGCTCCGCGGCGGGCGGTTGCACGCAGAGAAAAGCTTCAGTCGCGAGAACTGGAGCTTTATTTTGTTGAACTCGCTGGTGCCAGGCAGGGACAGCGGCTACCTAACCGACCGCACCTTACTTTGGCTCCGACAAGAGCTACAGCGCAGCCGGGCCAACCACCACCATGTTCTCCTAGCCCTGCACCACCCCCCCTTTTCGGTAGACTCCGATTGGCTGGATCAAAGTGCGCTGCAGCAGCCGGAGCGGCTGTTTGGGGTTTTGGACGAGTTCGACCACGTTCGCCTGGTGATTTTTGGCCATGTTCATCAGGAGCTGCACCGTCGCCGCCGGGGGGTTGATTACTTTGCCTGTCCCTCCACCTGCGTGCAATTTCTCCCCAAGAGCTCCCAGTTTGCTCTGGAGGTGATCCCCCCAGCCCTGCGACAGCTATGGCTGGAGCCAGATGGCAGCTTCAAAACCCAAGTGCATCGGGTAGAAGCCGCCTTGCAAACCCCTAACTTGGCTGCAAAAGGGTACTAATAATGGGATCCCGGGCGCACCAGGCCAACTGCTTGTCCCAAGAAGAAACTGGCTGCAAGAGGTAGAGCAACCCGCCCTCCAGCCGTCCGGTGCAGCTAGGGCCCCACGCCCTGAAGCTGCAGCCTCCATGGGAAAACTCTCTTGGCCCTTGAGCTACAGGAGGCTCCGCCGCCGGCAGACCAATCGGAGCCAGTGGATCTGGAGGGCAGCGCAGCCGCTCGGCTCTAGGCGCGGGCTATGCTATGCTAGAAGCTTCTCCTCAAAGCCGAGCCCAACTGGGCTTCAGCTAGGGCCGGATCCCTCGCTTTCCCTTAACCTTATTTTTGCTAGGCTTGAGCCCCAGCGACGCCCCTTCTCAAGACCATGGAGGAACTCAACACCCTAATCCAGGATCTGCAAGCTGCCTTTGGCGACAGCAGCAAGCCCGTGCTCTCAATATATGCCGACACCAACCCTGCTCGTCCCGAAAATGCGGGTCGCGCCTGGGTGGGGCGCATCAAGAATACCCTCAAGGAGCTGCTGGAGAGAGAGGAGAGCAAGCCTGATAACTCCCTCTGCGAGCAAGTCCTTGCTCTAGTGGAGCAGGAGCGCCCTTCGGCCCGCACCCTGGTTCTTTTTGCCAGCCGCAATCCCGCTGGCAAGCCAGTGCTGCGCCGAATCGACCTGCAGGTGGAGCTGCCGGTGGTGGATCTGGCCCATGGGCGGGTGGAGGCCCGCTGGGGGGAACCTTACCTCACGCCCCTTTTCTTTGCCTTTGATGAATACGAGCGGGGTGGGGTGTTGCACCTGTCTGGCAGCAGGTGGCGCTTCTACGAGCTCTTTTTGGGAGAACTGCGAGAGGACACGGAAATCTTTGCCAACATCAGCGCCGAGGAATGGCAGGAACTGCAGAAGCTGGCCGGCCGCATTGAAAATGCCGTTGCCGAACGTCGCGCCCGCAGCGGTGGCACCTTCGACAAGCTTTCCCCCAAGGAGCGGGAGGCGGCCAAGGTCAGCCTCTGGATGCACAAGCTCTACCTGCGCCTGGCTTCCGCCCTGGATAAGGCAGTGGATCGCCTGGGCATTGAGCGGCTGGTGCTCATGGGCGAAGCCTGGCAGGTGTCCCACTTTGAGGGCTATCTCAACCGCGGCCTACGCAACCGCATCGTCGCGCGGGTGGGGCACCCCGCCAACCTTCACACACCGACGCCGCAAGACATCCTCGACCGAGTGGTACCCGTCCTGGAGGCCGCTGAGCGCCGAGGAGAGCTGGCTTTGTTGGAGCGGATTCGAGAGCAGCCCGGCGCTTGGGGCTTGGATGCGGTGCTGGACGCCCTCCAGCTAGGCCGGGTGGAAATCCTTGTCCTGCCCTGGAGGCTAGAGGCCACCATCTGGCGCTGCCCAGACGGCTTTGTGGGAGGAACCCAGGAGATGGCCCAGCTCCTTTGCCCAGAGCCACAGCCGGCACCCCTGCGGGATCTGGTGTGGGTGCTAGGCCGCGATTTTGGCGCTAAACTGGAGTTCGTTCGCGGCGAAGCTGAAGAGCGCTTGCTCCACGAGTTTCAGGGAGCAGCGGCGCTGCTGCGCTGGTAGGTCTAGCAACTTGAGCAGGGATGGCCCAACCCTCTAGCTAGATCCCAGAGCAACGGTGTAGGCTGCTAGCATAATCTGGCCCATCCTGTCTAGCGAGGGATCCCCTTGACCCAATCCATTGACCTCCCCACCAGCGTCGATACGTTCTTGCAAGAGCTGGCCGCCATTCAGCAAGTGGGGCCAAAGCGAATAGCCATCTTGGGCACTCGCCATGTGCCCATTACCCACCAGTACCTCATCGAGACCCTCAGCTACGCCTTGGCCCTTACCGGCAACCGCATCCTCACGTCCGGGGCTATTGGTACCAACCTGGCTGTAATTCGTGGAGCAATGCGGGCAGATATTAAATCCTTGACGGTGATCCTGCCCCAAAGCCTAGAGCGGCAGCCGGCAGAGTCGCGGGCCAGTTTGGAGCAGGTGCTGCATCTGGTGGAGCACCCTGAAAACGACCACCTGCCTCTAGCGGAGGCCAGTCGCCTCTGCAATCTGGAAATCATCAGCAAGTGCCAGCAATTGATCTGTTTTGCCTTTCACGACAGCGTCACGCTTTTGGAGGCCTGCAGGCACGCTGAGGAGCAACACAAGGTGGTTACGCTCTTCTACTTCGACTAATTCCTTGGCGAAGGAGGGCAGGCAGAATGGGGTCGCTGGTGGGAAACTCGCCACCCTTTCCCAAGGCCCCTGCCTCCTCTATCGGGGTAGGGGCAGCAAAAGAGAGTGTCTACTTTCGCTCCGATGCCCAAGGGATCCACCTGCACCTGCCCACCACCCTAGCTTGGGAAGAAGTCTGGGAGGAGCTCGTTTGGCAGTTGCGCAGCCGCAAGTCCTACTGGACGGGGGTGGCTCCTCTAACCCTGTGGTGCCAGGAGCGAGAGCTGGAGCTGCCCACCCTGCAGGCCCTGGCTGTCCTGTTGGCGCAGCATCGGCTGCAGCTATGGCGCGTCCAAACTCGATCCCGCACGACCGCCATTGCCGCGGCAACTTTGGGCTATTCGGTGGAGCAATCCTCCCTTTTGGAGGTGGTTCCCTCTCCTCCTCCCGACACTGCCCCTCTGTACCTGCGTTCAACCGTGCGCTCGGGCATGTCCGTACGCCACCGTGGCTCTGTCTTCCTGTTGGGAGATCTCAACCCCGGCGGCGAGATCGTTGCGGGCGGCGACATTTGGGTTTGGGGACGGCTGCGAGGGTTGGCGCATGCCGGCGCCGAGGGGGATAGAAGTGCAGTGATCCTGGCCTTGCAGTTGGAGCCCACCCAATTGCGCATCGCCGACCAGGTGGCCCGCCCCCCAGAAAGTGGCTCCCCTTGCAATACCCCTGAGGTGGTTTACTTGCAAGATGGTGCCATCTGCATCGCCAGCCTTCAGGAGTTTCTGCGGAGAAGAGCATGGGCCGAGTTATCGTCATAACCTCTGGGAAGGGAGGAGTAGGCAAAACCACCCTGACAGCCAACTTAGGCACTGCCTTAGCACGCTTGGGTCGCTCGGTAGCGGTGGTGGATGCCGACTTTGGCCTGCGCAACCTGGATCTGCTGCTGGGCCTAGAGAATCGGGTAGTGTACACGGCTCTAGAAGTCATTGCGGGGGAATGTCGCCTTGAACAAGCGTTGGTGAAAGACAAACGCACCCCCAATCTCTCCTTGTTGCCAGCAGCCCAAACCCGCAACAAAACAGCAGTCAACCCGGAGCAAATGCGGCAGTTGATGGAGAAGCTTGCCGGTAGCTACGACTATGTGTTGATTGACTGCCCGGCCGGGATTGAGCAGGGGTTTCGCAATGCCATTGCCGGGGCAACAGAAGCCCTGCTGGTGACTACGCCCGAAGTAGCTGCCGTGCGGGATGCAGACCGGGTGGTGGGCCTGTTGGAAGCGGCAGGGATCTCTTCAATTCAGCTCATTGTTAACCGCCTGCGCCCCGACATGGTAACCGCTGGCCAGATGATGGCCGTGGAAGATGTGGTGGAGGTGCTGGCCATCCCTTTGGTGGGTATGATTCCGGAAGACCGAGAGGTGATTGTCTCCACCAACAAGGGAGAACCCATGGTTTTGGCTGCCCGTCCCTCTCCGGCTGCCCAGGCCATTCAGCGCATTGCCCGACGGCTGGAAGGGGAGGTGGTGGAGTTCCCCAAGTTGGCCGGCTTGGGTGAGTCTTTCTGGGAAAAGGCAAGGCGATTTTTAAGCCAAAAGGTGTTCTGAAGCCCAGCAGCCCTTAGCTCTCTTTCAACGAGACTAGAATAAAGCCCATGCTCCTCGAGTTTTTGGATCAGCTTTTTCCCCGCTCCCCCGGCGGCAGCCGCGAGCAGGCCAAGCAGCGCCTGAAATTCATCTTGGCCCACGACCGCGCCAATCTCAGTCCGGCAGCCCTGGAATCGATGCGGCTGGAAATTTTGGGGGTGGTCTCCCGCTATGTGGAGCTGGACTCGGAGGGGATGCAATTCCACTTGACCGTGGAGGGGAGCACAACGGCCCTCATTGCTAACTTACCCATTCGCCGAGTTAAGCCGCTGGCAGCAGCCGAACTCGACCCTTCTGCAAAGGGGCAGCCGGATTAGCTAGGGGGGTTCACTTCGGCCTGAGCTACCCTGGGCTCAGGGAGCATCTGCCCTCGGCAAAAGGATGCTTTCTCCTGTCTGTCCCAGGGTGGAGTTCTCTGCAGGTGTTTCTAGTCTCTCATGGCAGCTTTGAGGGGCAACCCTACTGAACAGGAGAGAGCTGCTGGGGCAGAGTTCTCACGGAGGGAGGTTGAGCCTCGGCATGGAAAGCTCTTTTGAGCTGACGATCCTGTTTACGCTGGCCTTGGTGGCCGGGATCGCAGCTCAAGTCCTGGCTAACTTTGTCAAGGTGCCCAGCATTGTCTTCCTGCTGCTGTTTGGGGTGCTGCTGGGGCCAGATGGCTTGGGCTGGGTTCGCCCCCAGATCATGGGATCCGGTCTGGAGGCGCTGGTGTCGCTAGCAGTGGCCCTGATCCTGTTCGAGGGAGGGCTGAACCTGCGGCTACAACGCCTCAACCAGGTCTCCGGCAGCCTGCGCAATCTGGTATTGCTGGGATCGCTTTTGACCTTGGGAGGGGGGGCACTGGCGGCCCACTATTTGGGAGAGTTCCCCTGGCCCCTAGCCTTTCTGTTTGGATCCCTGGTGGTGGTGACGGGGCCAACTGTAGTTAACCCCATCCTCAAGCGGGTACGCGTCGATCCCGCCGTCAGCACCCTCTTGGAAGGGGAAGGGGTGCTCATTGATCCGGTGGGAGCCATCTTGGCAGTGGTGGTGCTGCAGGTAGTGCTTTCCGGCCACCCCAGTTTCTTGATGGCCCTGGAGCAGCTATCTAGCCGCTTGGCCATTGGGTCAGCGGTGGGGGCGCTGGGGGGCTGGCTGATGGGATCCTTTCTGCTCTGGTCGCGGCAATTTTTGACGGAGGAGCTGCGCAACTCGGTGGTGCTGGCGGGGGCGCTGGGGGTATTTGCCCTGGCTCAGTCGCTGCGCTCAGAGGCAGGGCTGATGGCGGTAGTGATGGCAGGCCTAGTGGTGCGGCAGAAGGCAGCCATTGCCGAGCGGAGCGTGCGCCAGTTTCACGGCCAGTTGGTGGTAATGGCCATCTCGGTGCTGTTTATCTTGCTCACCTCCACGCTGTCCCTAAAGGCGGTATTGGCTTTGGGCTGGGGAGCCTTGGCCACGGTGCTCTGCCTGATGCTGGTTGTCCGCCCCTTAAGCGTGTGGCTGTGTACCTGGGGCAGCGATCTCAACTGGCGGCAGAAGTTGTTTGTGGCCTGGCTAGCTCCCCGCGGCATTGTGGCGGCTTCGGTGGCTTCTTTGTTTGCCATTTTGTTGACGGAGCGGGGCATCACTGGGGGAGATGCCCTCAAGGCACTAGTGTTTTTAACCATCTCGGCCACGGTGACAGTGCAGGGGCTAACTGCCGCCTGGGTGGCTCGTTGGCTGGGCCTAGACCAAGGCAGTTCCACCGTGATCCTTGGGGATCACCCGCTGGTTGAACCCTTGGCCGAATTGCTGCGCTCCCTCAACCAAGTCGTGGAGGTGCTGCCCTTGCCTTCGGCAGCCTGTTGGCGCCAGCCCGCTGGCCAAACCGAGCCCAACGGCCACAAGGGTGGCTCTGCCCTGGGGGATGAAGTTGGCCGGCTGCTGCCGGGATCGCTGCAGGAAGTGGTGCTGAGCGAGTCGGCCCTGTTGAAGGCCGATATCGACCATGCAGAGACGCTGCTGATCCTGACGCGGGATCCCCAGATGAACTGGGCCATTGCCGAGCTGATGGTGAAACTCGCAGTTTCCGCTGCCATCTGGACGGTGTTGCTGCCCGAGATGCCCATCTTAGAAGGGATCCGCACCCTGCCGATCTCTTTTGCCCAACTGCAACGCTGGGCCGGCTACCTAGAGGCCAAGCGCGTGGAGCTGCGCTCGATTACCCTGCCCACTTTAGCGGATTTGGGCCTGAAGCCCTCCCCCTCTGCCGTGGCCTCGGCCCAGGAGTCGAGCTCGGCAGCGCGCTTAGCTCTGCTCAACCCCCTTTCGGCCCAAATAGGGTTGGAGGATCCCACCCTGGAGCGGCTGCGGGATCAGTTTGCCTACCGGATCAAAGCCGATCTCTGCCTGCCTTTGCTACTGGTGCGCCCGCAGCGGGCAGGGGGCTGGTGGCAAAAGGGAGCTCGGCCATCCCCGGTAGGGCGGCTATTTTACCTGCCCAAGCCGGACATGTGGCGGCGCGGGGATTGCATCTACTACCTAGAGCGCCTGGCCAGCCCTGTAGAGGCCGCGGCTCCCTCTGCAAGAGACCCGGATTTGCCCCCAGCCGAGTTCCTGCCCCAGTATGTTGGGGGCGTCAAGCTCCACTTCGATCTCTAGGAACCTCGGGGCAGCCAGCAGCCACTGGGGATGAGGGGGCACCCCTGCACCTGCTCGGGCCGGCCCAGGTAAACCCAGGCCGAGGTGCCACTTTCCAGTTGCACCCACTGCCGCTGGTACAGCCGCGGGTGGTCTTCTAGCTCGTCCAAGCGGGGCAACAGGCTCAGGGGAATGCGATAGCACTCGCCGTAGAGCCGATTTCGGCCAGGGATCGCCATGGGGTAAGGGCCGAGATCGTAGAGGTCGATGTGGTTGAGGCTGTCTGTTCCCAAAAACTCCGCCCCTTGCAGCAGGCTGTGGTACTGGCCGCCCCGCCGCAGGGAGCCGTAGACAAAAACCACCGTCGTCTGTTCCATCTGGCTCTAGGAGGTGGGGAATTGGGGGGACTGGGCCCATTTTTGGCCAAGGCGCGGCTCTGAGCCGGCCAGCAGGCGCTCGATGTTGCGCCGATGGGCGCCGATTACATAGATCCCGCCCGCCAGGGCAAACACCCTATAGGGCAGGGGCTGAGCCGTTGCCCACATCAGCAGCGGAGCCGCCACCGCTGCCAGCAGGGAGCTGAAGGAGACGATGCGGGTGAGGGCAATCCCCAGCAGCCAGACGCCAAAGGTAGCCAGGGCCACTGGCCAAGCCATGGCCAACAGGATCCCTAGGCTAGTGGCCACCGACTTGCCGCCCTTGAAGCCCAGCCAGCAGGAGCGGCTGTGGCCAACCACTGCCCCCAGGGCAGCCACGGCCACCCACCACGGCGACCCCAGAGCCAGTCCCAGCGCCACCGCTGCAGCCCCCTTGGCGGCATCCACCAGCAGCACCAGCAGCGCCGGCCCTTTGCCCAGCGTCCGCAACACGTTGGTTGCCCCCGTCGAGCCGGAGCCCGCTTGGCGGAGGTCGATCCCGCCCCACCAGCGGCCCACCCAGTAGCCGGTGGGGATGGATCCCAGCAAGTAGCCTCCAAGGGCCGCAGGGAAAGCCAAAAGCCAGGCAGGCATAGGCAGGTCTTGAACGCTCTTTTTCACTTTGCCACAGGGCTTTCTTCTAGTCCCCCTTCGCGACAGCCCTGCGGCTTAGGCTAGCCAGGTTGACCTCCCAAGCAAGGCGCGGCTGCACAAAGTGCAAAAGCTGGCGGCGAATTTGCTCCAACTGCCAAATGGCCTGGCGGGATCCCTGCGCCCAGAAATGCTGCTGCAAGTAGTCAATCAGCCACAGCTGCGCTGGCAAATCGAGAGCAGCTACTGCCCTAGCTAGCTCCAGCGCCTCTCGCAGCGAGGGGGGCCAGCGCCTTAGATCCTGTAGCAGCGACGGCGGAAGGCTCTGCAGATGCTGATGGGCGGCCAGCGCCCGTCCAGGGCTGCCTTGGGCCAGGGCAATGAGCTCTGAGCGAGGGATCCCGGGCAGCTCCGGGCAGCCCAAAGCAGCCAACACTTGCTCCATCTCGGCCGAGCTGAGGCGGCGGAAAGGCACCGTCTGGCAGCGGGACAACAGCGTCGGCAGCAGGGAGGCCGCCTGGGGTGCGATGAGAACGATGTGGGCCGGCCCAGGCTCCTCCAGGGTTTTCAGCAGGGCATTGGCTGCACTTTCGGCTAGGGTTTCCGCTCCCTCCAGCACCACCAGCGAACGGCGGGCGCGCATTGGCCTACGGGCACAGAAGCGCGACACTTCCTGCACCTGTTCCAGGCGAATTTGCGGCGGGGAGCGCCGCTGCAGAGCTTGCGCCTCGGGGGCATCTGCTGGGATTAGGCGACCCTGATGGAGATAGGTGGGGCTGACCCAGTGGAGATCGGGGTGGGTGCCCGCCAGCAGCCAATGGCAGCCAAGGCACTGGCCGCAGGGGATCCTGGTGTTGGACTCGCACAGGAGAGCTTGAGCAAACCAGCGGGCCATCAGGCGCCGCCCCACCCCTTCTGGCCCTAGGAAGCAGTAGCTTGAGGTCACCCGCCCTTTCTCTAGGGCCGCCGCGAGCAGCTGCGCCGCCAGCTCCTGGCCGACAATGTGCTGGGGGGGCAGAACCTTTACCCCCTCAACTGTCTCGGGGGCCGTGGGCTGAAGCATGGCAGAGTACCCTAATCCCGGGCAAAGCTGCCAAGGGATCCCTCCGGGGGAAAAGCCTCATCTCTGCCCCAGTTTCGCTGTTAGCCGGTGGGATCCAGCCGCATTAAAACTTGGCCAAATTCCACCGGCTGGCCGTTGCTCACCAAAATCTCCCTTACCACACCTGCTGTTTCTGCTTCTATCTCGTTCATCACCTTCATGGCCTCGATAATGCACAGGGTTTGGCCTTTGTTTACCCGTTGACCTACTTGGACAAAGTCCGCTTCTCCAGGAGCAGGAGCGCTGTAGAAGGTTCCCACCATGGGTGACACTACCTCCACCCAGTGGCTCGGTGGAGATTTGGGGGCAGGCACAGGAGGAGGAGTCTCGGCAGGAGCAGAAGGGGGCGAAGCAGTAAGGGAGGGAGCAGTGGTGGAAAGCTGAGCAGCAGGGATTCCTTTGCGCAGAGTAAGGCGGAAATCCTTGCACTCTAGAGT
>NZ_JANSJL010000055.1:0-1517 GCF_047502745.1 Synechococcus sp. F70.1 | reverse complement strand
GAGCAGCAGGGATTCCTTTGCGCAGAGTAAGGCGGAAATCCTTGCACTCTAGAGTTAACTCGCTAACATCGCTCTCTTGCAGAGCGGCCAGCAGAAGGCGAATTTCCTGCCAATTAATGACATCCAAGGGAAGTCACCTGTCCACAACAGCAACCTAGCAAGGGGGAAGAGCCATCACTCGCGGCCTAGGTAGGTGTCCGTGCGAGTATCGACTCGAACCCGCTCTCCCACTTTGATAAACAAAGGCACCTGGATCTCGGCGCCGGTTTCTAGCTTGGCAGGCTTAGTCCCCCCTGTAGCTGTGTCTCCCCTTACGCCCGGGTCCGTCTCCACCACTTCCAGGACGACACTGGTGGGCAGCTCCACATCGATCACCTGCCCCTTCCAGCGCAAAACAGACACTTCCATATTTTCCTTCAGGTATTTCACGGCAGAGCCCACCTGGGCGGTACTGAGCACAGCCTGCTCGTAGGTCTCCATGTCCATGAACACGAGGTTATCTCCTTCCGCATAGAGATACTGCATGTTCACCTTTTCGATGGTGGCAGCAGGCAGCATTTCGCCGGCGCGGAAGGTTTTCTCGACAACGTTGCCGGTCTGCATGTTTTTGAGCTTGGTGCGCACAAAGGCCGCCCCTTTGCCTGGCTTGACGTGGAGAAACTCGATGACTTTGTAGGGAGCGCCATCAATCTCTACAGAGACGCCGGGGCGCAAGTCGTTGCTTGAGATCATGTCAGCACAGGGTCTGTGGCCTAGCCTTCCCAATCTTACCGCGCCTGGGGGGTACTCCGATTCACCCCGCTGAGATCAATGGGCGGCTGCCGTCCGTACTTAGGCAACACCTCCTGCCAGGGAGGGCGCAGGCCTGCAAGAAAGTCAGCACGGGCAAGCTCTGCCAGCGCCAGCACAGGCACCGGCTCTACCCAATCGGCGGCATCGACCGCTAGCGCCTGCGGCCACTGGCGGAGAAGGGCCTGCCAAGCCACCGCCTCCCAGAGTTGATCGGCCACTTCAGCCACTACCTGGTCTGGGCCTACCCGGTACACGCCGCCATACCGCTCCCCCCGCTTGGCATCCATGTGCACCGCCACCCTCAGGGGCTGGAGTGGGGATCCCTGCTCCTGCCACACCTGGCGGGCAATAACAGCCAAGGACGAGTAGCCAAACACGGGAATGCCCAGCTGCTGCCCCACCAGCCGCGCCACGCTCGCCCCCAAACGGCTACCGGTAAAACTCCCTGGCCCGACGGCGACAGCGATCCCCGCCAGCTGGGACCAGTCTTGGCCAGCCAAGAACTCCTTTAGGCACGGGTGCAGCCGCGCTGCCATCTGGCGGTCTAGCCACCAACTTTGGCTGCGGACTTCCCCCTCCTTTCCTTCCAGCGGCAGGAGGGCTAGGCCCAAGACGGGCGTGGTGGTGTGGATCCCTAGAATCCAGCGGGCAAGCGACATGGCTTCTTTCAGGAGAGTTGACAGAACTTAACGGTTGGATTAAGGTTAGGTTGTCCATCTTCGCAC
>NZ_JANSJL010000054.1:0-2041 GCF_047502745.1 Synechococcus sp. F70.1 | reverse complement strand
AGAAGGTTGGTTAGGTCCGGTGAATCAAGGACTAGAGGAGAACCCTTTGGGCTCTGACCAACCAATCCTCGGCCTTTTGCAGGAGTTGAGTGTACTTCCGTTCCAGTTGCTTACGGCTGGCCAGGGTTGTGGTCAGGCTGCGCTGCAGGTGTTTGAGATCCCGCTCCAGCTGCCGGATGCCTGCCCCCTGCTGGCTGGACTTTTTCCACAGCAGTTTGCCTAGCCCCACCATCACCACCGCCGTGGCAATACCCACACCTGCTGCTGCGGCTGGGTTTTCCCGCAGGAAAGACCCCTCCAAAGCGTAAGGCCCTGCAAAAGCTACAGTTTGCAGCGCTGTTTCTCGAAACTCCCACGGCATCACTGGCTTGGGTTGTTGCCAAAAACCACGGTGTGCCGCCTGCGCGACCCCTTGAGCTTCTAGGTAGCGCTCCCGGTTGGCCTCGTGCAAAAAGCGCTCGTAGACCACCGCCTGTCCTTGGCGCAGCATCTCCAAATTCACCAGGCCATCGGCGTTGTACACCTCGACAATGTGCAGCCCCTCTGGGGTGATGTAAAGAGTGTCGACCTGCACCAGGGATCCCGGTGGCAGCAGCTTTTGCAAAGCCTCCTGCGAGAGCTGTCCCCACTGTCCCTGCGTCAGCTCCGGCGCATCTACATAGGCAGGGCGAAAACGGGTTGGCCTGTCGTTTAGGTCTGCCCAGAAGGTGTCTCCATCGACCACCGACCGCACTCGCACTGTCTCGAAAGATTGGGCTGCTGCAGGCAGGATAACCCAACTGCTGGCAAGGACAGCCGCCGTCATCGGGAGGGAAGTTTTTGAGCTCATAGGGGTCACTCCTAAGGTGAAGTCAAGAAAAACTCTGGGAACAAACCCAAGCCCTAGAGCGTCCCTAGAGGCTTCTACAAGGGTAGCTGCTGCTCCCTGGGACGGTGGCTGCCACCTTTCGCACAAGGAAAGCTAACTTTCCTAGCCAAAAGACACGGCTTTTGGCCAACCACCTCAAGCAAACAGCAGCATTCGGGCTAGAGTTCAGCTCAGCAGAGCCTGCTCCTGGAGCACAATCTTTGCGCTGGCAGTTAAATTACAGACGGAGGCGATAGGGCTCTCCCTCGATCCCATCAGGCAGGGGAGGCGGGAGAATTTCCACTTCACCTGTGGGCAGCGTCCGCAAAACCGTGCCCAGTTGGGCCAGTTGCTTTAGGGCAAACAAGCGGGTGTCCCGGTCGCTGGTGGCGTTAAACACGCTCAGCCAGACATCGAAGCGAGAACGGCGGCTGAGAGGGCTGCGGGCAATGTTGTCCCCCAACTGGCGAAAGTCGTCGCCGGGCAAGCCCACCTGCTCCCGCCAGGCCGCGGCTTGGTAGTAGTCATTGCGACCTGCTTCCGCATCCCCCAGAAACATGAAATTGATCAGGGCGCGATCCACGTAGAGCCGCCAGGCATCGGGATTGTTCTGGGGGTTGAACTGCTGTAGGCCGCGATCCAAAATCTCGATAGCTTTTTCCGGCTGACCGGCCCAATAGGCCAACACCAAGCTAGACAGTCGGTAGCCCTGGAAGAAAGAGGGATCCAGCCGCAGCATGTGGTCAAAGTACTCGTAGGCAAGGCCGTAGCCGGTCTGGGCGCGGGCGCGGGCGTCGCCGTAGTACTGGATCAGCTCTAACCACAGCCAGGAAGCTCCCAGATTGCGGTAGCCCAGCCAGCCCAAGGTGTTGGCCAGGGCAATGTTGCGGTTTTTGCGGACCTCGGCATTTTCTATGGCCTCCAGGTTGATCCGCTCCAACATGGGCAACTGGAGCTGCACTACCAGGATCCCACACAGCAGTGCCCCCCCAACGGCAGCCAAAGTGCCGGCCAGGGACAAGTGAGAGCGACGACGAGGTAAAGCAGCGGTGGTCATACGGGCAGGTTCTTGGGTGGCTCCAGTCCATCATGGCACTCCCCGCTCCCCAAAGAAGGAGACCGGCTTCTGGGTAACTTTGGCTGACCGCTCTGAAAGACTTAAAAGCGGACTTTTGCTCCAGGTTGACGCTTTCT
>NZ_JANSJL010000053.1:33068-39895 GCF_047502745.1 Synechococcus sp. F70.1 | reverse complement strand
CACGACGAGCGGCTCTACCTGCGCTGCCTGCTCTATGGATCCCTGGGCTTTGGCGAGGCCTACATGGAGGGCTGGTGGGATTGCGAGGCTATTGACGAGCTGGTTTGTCGTCTCCTGACGGCCCAGGTGCCGCAGCGGGTGGGTTGGCTCATTCAGCCTCTAGTGGCTTTGGACAGTTACTTTGTCAACCGCCAGCGGGGCAAGGGGGCATTTGTGGTTGGCCAGCGCCACTACGACCTCGGCAACGACCTCTACGAGGCCATGCTGGATCGCCGCATGATCTATAGCTGTGCCTACTGGGATGGGGGGGCGCAGACCCTGGACGAGGCCCAGGAAGCCAAGCTGGATCTCATTGCCCGCAAGCTGGATCTGCAGCCCGGCATGCGCGTGCTCGACATTGGCTGCGGTTGGGGCGGCACGGCTCAGTACCTGGCCGAACGCTACGGCGTGCAGGTGGTGGGCATTACCGTCTCCCAAGAACAGGCCAAGCTGGCTAGCGAACGCTGCCGGGGCCTACCGGTGGAGATTCGGCTGGAAGACTATCGCCAGACCCAGGGAAAGTTCGATCGGATCCTTTCTGTGGGCATGTTCGAGCATGTGGGCTACCGCAACTACCGAACGTTTATGCAGGTAGCCCGTCGCCTCCTGACCGACGATGGTTTGTTGCTTCTTCACACCATCGGCACCAATGTCGCCTACCAAGGTCGGGATCCGTGGACTGAGCGCTACATTTTTCCCAACTCGATGCTGCCCTCGCCTCGTCAAATAACCGCGGCCTTCGAGGGCCTGTTCGTGTTGGAAGACTGGCACAACTTTGGCATCAACTACGTGGCCACCCTAAAAGCTTGGCACGCCAATTTTGAGCAGGCATGGCCAAAATTAGCCGACCGCTACGATGAGCGCTTTCGCCGCATGTGGCGGCTTTACCTGCTAATGAGCGCCGGCAGCTTCAAGGCCCGGGCTAGCCAGCTCTGGCAACTGGTCCTCTCCCCGAGGGGAGTAAAAGGCGGCTATCGCTCGGTGCGGTAGCAAGGTCTAGGATACCCGCCAAGCGCTGGCTGACCTAGGCTGCCCCTGACAGCGTCGGCAGGCTCTGAGGCAGCGTGCTACGATTTTGATTATCATTCTCATTCAGCCAGTGGGTTGATGCCCGAAGCTCTGCGGCAGATTGTGGGTCGCTTTCAAAAGGCCAAAACCCCTCGTCAGAAGTACGAGTTGCTCTTGGCCTATGCCAAGCGCCTGCCCCCTTTCCCCGAGTCGCAGCGGACGGAGGAGAATCTGGTGCGGGGTTGCGCCTCGCGGGTGTGGCTGGCCACCGAATTGAGGGACGGCAAGGTCTACATCCAGGGAGATGCCGATGCCCAGTTGGTCAAGGGCTTGGTGGCCATTCTGGTGGAGGGGCTAAGTGGCCTAGCGCCGGAGGAAATTTTGGGGGTTTCCCTGAATTTCGTGCGGGAGATGGGTCTTAACTTCAGCCTTAGCCCTTCCCGCAGCAACGGCCTGGTGAGCATGTTTGCCCTGCTCCAGCAGCGGGCCTTGACTTTCCAGCAGTTAGGCGCTTCTGACACTGCCGCTTCTGTTGTCTCGTGAGTGGGAGGGCGCATGACCAAGAGGATTACCTCTCCGCGTTTGGCTCAACCTGTGCGGTCGCTGGTCTTGCTGGTGGCCGCTCTCTCAGTTGGGATCCTGGGCTGCTCACAGACACGCCGGGAAGAGCCCCAGTCCCAGCAGGGATCCGACCCCCCGAAGGTGGTGACCACCATCCTGCCGGTAACGCAATTTACCCGCGCCGTGGCGGGGGATCGGGCGGAGGTGAGGCCTCTAATCCCTCCCCAGATGGGGCCCCACAGCTTTCAGGCTCGGCCCGAAGATGCGCGTCTGCTGGCCCAGGCAGATGTGCTGGTGATCAATGGGTTGGGAATGGAGACCTTTTTGGAGGGATTGATCGCCAACGCTGGAAACCCCAAGCTGCGCCTTATTGACAGCAGCCAAGGGATCCCGAGTCTGCAGACGGAGGAGCCAAAGCATGGGCATTCCCACGGCCACAGCCATGGACACTCCCACAGTCACCCTCATGAGCACAGCCACGGCGAGTTAAACCCCCACATCTGGCTGGATCCGCGGCGGGCCATCCGGCAGGTGGAAAACATCCGCGACGGCCTCATGGCTGCGGATCCCGAGGGGGCAGAGATTTACCGCACCAACGCGGCTGCCTTTATCGAGAAGCTCAAGGCTTTGGACGAGGAAATTGAGCGGCGCCTAGCCCCCTTTGCAGGGAAAAAGTTTGTGGCCTTCCACAACTTTGCCCCCTACTTTGCCGAGCGTTACAACCTCAAGGCCGAGTTCTTGGTGGAGATCCCGGAAGCCAGCCCCTCCCCCGAAGATGTGCGGCGGGTGATGGAGACGGTGCGGGCATCCGGCCTGAAGACGATCCTGGTGGAACCGCAGCTGGGGAGTAACAACCCCTTTGAGGTTTTGGCCAGAGACCTAGGGATCCAAGTTCGCGTTTTCGATCCCATCGAAACGGCTGGCCCAGAGGGTCTGGAGCCGGAGTACTACCTAACCGTCATGCGGCAAAACGTGGAGAACCTGGTCTCCGCCTTTGAGAAGGAAAAGGCCTGGGTTCCCCTGCAGTTGCCCGTGGTGGGCCAAGCTGCCCTCGAACACCTGCTGGCGAGGGGGCGATGACCTCCCACTTGGGCGAAGTTGTCCTTTGGGTGGAGGGGCTGACGGTCTATCGGGGATCCCAGTTGGCCGTGCAGAATGTGTCGTTTGCGCTGGAGGCGGGATCCCATACCGCCATTGTCGGCCCCAATGGCGCTGGCAAGAGCACGTTGGTGCAGGCCATCCTGGGCATCCTGCCGCGGCAGTGTGGCTCGATTTGCATTCTGGGAGAGCCGCTGCGCCTGTCGGGGTACTTGCCCCAGAAAGTGCGGCAGCAGATTGCCTACGTGCCCCAGCGGTTGCACTTCAACCCCGCCATCCCCCTGACCGTGGCCGAGTTTGTCGCCCTGGGCTGGGGATCCCTTGGACCTCGCTGGCCCTGGCAGCAGCAAGCTGCTCGGCAGGAAGCCGTCCAGAAAGCCCTGCAACGGGCCGAGGCTCTACACCTGGCCTCTAAACTCCTGGGTCAACTCAGCGGCGGCGAGCTGAAGCGGGTGCTGTTGGCCTATTGCCTAGTCTGGCCGCGGCGGCTGCTGGTGCTGGACGAGGCCCCCGCCGGCTTGGATAGCCCCAGCGAAGGGGAGTTCTATCGGATGTTGGAAGAGCTGCGCCGATCCCTGGGCTGGACCATCCTACAAGTCTCCCACGACCTGGAAATGGTGTCCCGCCATTGCGACCGCGTGTTATGTCTCAACCGCTCCCTGATCTGCCAGGGATCCCCCGAGGTGGCCTTGGCCCCAGAGATGCTGAGCTGCGTCTACGGCCCCGAGTTTGCCCGCTACATCCACCATCACTGAGGAGGGGAAATGCCGGAGACCTGGGCGCGGGTGGCCGAGTTGCTGCAGTTGCCCTTCATGCAGCGGGCTCTTCTGGGCGGGGTCCTCACAGGGGTGACGGGGGGACTGCTGGGCAGTTTTGTCATCTTTCGGCAGTTGGCGTTTTTTAGCGATGCCCTGGGGCATTCGGCGCTCTTGGGTATTGTCGTGGGAGTAGCCTTGGGGCTGAATCCTACGGCGGTGCTGATGGGGTTTGGGGTGGTGTTTGCCCTGGGCGTGACCTTTATCCTGGAACGCACCCAGCTTTCGCCGGATACGGTGCTGAACATCATCTACTCTTCCTCCCTGGCCCTGGCCATCATCGGCCTCAGCCTGATCCCTGGCTACCGCGGCAACCTCAACCAACTGCTCTTCGGGGATATCTTGGGCATTGGCCTGCCAGCTTTGGGGATGAGCGGCCTGCTCCTGTTGCTGGCCCTGGGGTACATCGGCCTGACCTTGCCTGCCCAGATGCTGCTTACCCTGGACGAGTCGCTGGCGCGGGCGCGGGGGGTGGAAGTGGGCTGGCAGCGGCTAGCCTTTGTGGTGCTGCTGGCCCTGGTGGTGGCCCTGTCGATCCGCTCGGTGGGGGTGCTGTTGGTGAGCGCCTTTGTGGTCATCCCCGCCTCGACGGCGCGGCTTTTGGGATCCAGCTTTACAACCTATGTGCTGCTGGCCATGGCCTTGGGAGGCTTGAGCGCCGTGCTGGGGATCCTCCTTTCGGCTGCCTTTAACCTCCCCTCCGGACCCAGCATTGTTGCCACCCAGTTGCTCTTTTTTCTCCTAGCAATGGCACTAAAGGGGGTATGGCAACTCCTACGCCTCTAGCTGCCGGCAACCCCAAAAGCCCTCTGAAACGGCCTTTCCCCCCAGACCTGGCCAAAGAGGCGGCGGTAGCTTTCCGGGAAGACCTGGCCCATGAGGGTAGGCTGCTCGTAAACCCGCTTTAGGGTGTTGAGATCCCGTTTGGTGATGGTGGGCACCCGCAGCAGGCGGCGATTGCCAGTGGCCTCGGCGTGGTGGCCGCCGTACATCAGATCCCGCGGGTTGGGACTATGGCCCCACAGCCCTAGCCCATGGCCAATCTCGTGCCGAGCCACTGCCGTAACTTCTGCCAGCCCCTGGCCTTCGACGATAACGATGCGCACCCGCTGCTGCAGCGAACCATCGGCGGCGAAGAAAAACTCTGGGCGGGCTGCCCCCGCTATTCCCTCGCCAATGGGAGGAACGCGGTAGATGCTCATCCCGTAGAAGGCCTCCTCTTCTTTGGCTACCACCTTGAGCGGGATATAGGCCGACCACTCCCTCACCGCCTGCTCCACAAAGGCTTTCCACTGGGGGTGATCCCCCTGGATGTAGACGGGGATGGGGTAGAAGGCCCACTGGGCATAAGCTCCGCCTGGCAGCAGCGGCTCGATCTCTTCAAAGTAGTCTCCCGCCGACTTGTCGTAGGCGTAGCGGGCTAGGCCTGGGGGCAGCTTGAGGCGAAGCGGCTGCGGCAGCTCTTCCAGGGGTCTCTGCGCCTGAGCCAGGGATCCCACCCCCCCTACCGCCAGGGCAAGGAGCATTGCGCAGGCAATAACCCCAAGCTGAAGGATGGAACGCCGCCGCCAGACCATACCTTGGGTCTCTCCCTTTCTGATTAAAGGCTATTGACTGGAAAGGCCCATATCCCCTGGCCCAGAAGTGGCGGAATTGGCTACACTGAGAGTCTGCTGTCCCTAGCTTGGCCAAAGGTTTCCCATGCAGCTTCGTCTTGGCGAGCCACCTCTAACGCAGGCCGAATGTGCCCTGGTCTACTGCTTTGCCCCCAGCGGCGAAAACGCCACCTTCCCGCTGCCTGCTGAGATCGCTTCCCTGGACGAGAAGGTATGGTCGGGGCTGGTGGCGGAAGCGGTTCAAGAACAGAAGTTTCAGGGCAAGCCCAACAGCAGCCTCGCCCTGCGCCTGCCAGGGCCTATCCGCAAGCTGGTGCTGGTGGGGCTGGGGGATCCCGCAGCGCTGACTTTGGAAGGACTGCGACGGGCTACTGCCAACGGCCTGCGCCAGGCCCACAGCCTTAAAGCCAAGCAGGTAGTGCTGTCTTTGCCCGAAACTGGGCTGGATCAGGGGCGAGCAGTGCAGGCGGTGGTTGAAGCCAGCCTCCTGGTGGCCCACCAGGATAACCGCTTCAAATCTCCCCCCAAGCCCGACGAAGAGCGCGGCTTTGCCGTTGAAGAAGTCACGCTCTTGGTGCCGGGACTGGCCCAGGCCCGCCAAGACTGTGAGAACGCCCTTCAGCGGGCCACCGAGATGGCTGCCGGGACGATCCTGGCCCGCGAACTGGTGGCTGCTCCCGCCAACATCGTCACGCCTCCTGCCCTGGCTGACACTGCCCGGCAACTGGCCCAAGACTACGGCCTAGAGGTGGAGATCCTGGGTCGGGAAGAGTGCAAAGCCCTAGGCATGGGGGCTTTCCTAGGCGTGGCCCAAGCCTCGGATCTGCCGCCTCAGTTTATCCACCTCACCTACAAGCCCAAGGAAGGGGATCCCGTTGCCAAGTTGGCCTTGGTGGGCAAGGGCCTCACCTTCGACTCCGGCGGCCTCAACATCAAAACCGACTCCCGCAGCATTGCCATGATGAAAACCGACATGGGCGGGGCGGCAGCCGTCTTGGGAGCGGCCCGTGCGCTAGCTGCCCTCAAGCCGCGGGTAGAGGTGCACTTTATCGTCGCCGCCACGGAAAACATGATTAGCGGTCGGGCCCTGCACCCGGGAGACATCCTCACCGCTTCCAACGGCAAGACCATCGAGGTCAACAACACCGATGCCGAGGGCCGTCTCACCCTGGCTGATGCCCTGGTGTTTGCCGAGAAACTAGGGGTGGACGCCATTGTTGACCTAGCGACCTTGACCGGCGCCTGCGTCATTGCCCTAGGAGAGGAAATCGCCGGCCTCTTCACCCCCGACGAGAAGCTGGCCCAGGAGCTGCAGCAGGCAGCCAACCTCTCGGGCGAGAAGATTTGGCGCTTACCCCTGGAAGAGAGCTATTTCGAGGGCCTCAGCTCCACCGTAGCCGACATGAAAAACACCGGTCCTCGCTCTGGCGGCTCCATCACTGCCGCCCTCTTCCTTAAGCAGTTTGTGGAGAAAACCCCCTGGGCCCACCTAGACATAGCTGGCCCCGTCTGGGCTGAAAAAGACTCGGGCTACACCAACAAAGGCGCCACTGGCTACGGCGTGCGCACCCTCGTGGAATGGGTCTTGGCACGGGAGATGGCAGCCGCCTCCTCTTAGCCTCGCTGCCTGCTGTTGTCTGCTGGTTCCAAAGTCCTGCGCAAGTGTTGGGGGGTGGCGCGGCAGCGGCAC
>NZ_JANSJL010000053.1:30476-32968 GCF_047502745.1 Synechococcus sp. F70.1 | reverse complement strand
GTCTGCTGGTTCCAAAGTCCTGCGCAAGTGTTGGGGGGTGGCGCGGCAGCGGCACAGAGTGCCTGGGAATTGCCTGCAGCTTACAGGGCTGTCTAAACTTGCAGCTCCTTTCCTTGAGCTGTCTTGAGCAGCATAAGAACGCTCAAAGCTCGACCCCTCTGTCTCCATTTTGCTGAGGTCAATAGCAAGAAGCTCTACACCGACTCTAGTTAAAAGTCACATCGGCTCGGGCAGAAGTTGCCGGTGGCGCCCCGCTGCTAAAGAGAATAACTGGTAGGTTGGTGTAGGTCACTGGTGGTGCAGGCAGGGGCGGAGCTTGCTCGACCGATACAGAAACTACGCAGGAGGCGCCTGCGGCTAGGCTTCCGCCCGCGAGAGAAATTATGGTTCCACCAGCAGGTGCTGTCAGCGTGCCACCGCAGGTGTTTGAGGTAACTGCTGGATTCGTAATTCGTAACCCTGGAGCCGGAGTGCTGGGCAAAATGTCGATGAAACTGAGGCCGGTTACGGGAACAGTTGCGGTGTTCGTAATTGTGAAGATAACAGCCACGGTGCTGCCGCTTCGGGTCGAGCTAGGATTAAACTGCTTAGTGAACGCTGGAGCAGTAACCGGGTTCACTGACAGATTAACAGGTGCGCTTTGAACAGCAGGAGCTTGAGCGCTGGTGAGAGTTACTGGCGGATTTGTATAGGTACCCGGAGCCGAAGCAACAACCTGAACAGTCACTGCACAAGTTGCATTGGCAGCCAGTGTTCCACCGCTTAGAGTGATTAGGTCCTCGCCTGGAGGCGCACTAGGTGTGCCGCCACAGGTATTGGTGAGGTTGGGCGGATTGGCAACAAACAACCCTGCAGGCAGGCTGTCTGCAAAGTTGAGGCCAGTCAGTTGGATCCCTGAGTTGTTGGTGATGGTGAATCTTAGGGTTACGGGAGCGTTTGGTGAGGTTGTGGAAGGACTGAAGCTCTTGGTAAACGTCGGGGCAGCCGGGGGGCCTGGAGGCAGGCCAACGATGCTGGGAGAGGGATTGGGAGTGGGCAGGGGCGGGATCGTCGGCGCCGACACAGGAGGGGGCACAAGAGGGCTGGGTTGACCTGGGGGAACAGATCCAATCGGAGAAGTGGATGGCAGCCCTACCCCCGTTCCTCCGGGTTCTGGGTTTGGGTTTTGCACAGGGATGATTGGCCCTGGCAGCGAGCTGATTGGATTCCCCTCTTTAGTTTGTTGACAAGCTGTTAGCAAGCCCAAGCACAAGCAAGCCAAAACCCCAGCTACTTTTCCCGTTTTCATTCCCTCATCCTCCTGCCATTCAACTCTCTCGTGGCACAGATACAAACAGCTTTGCTCAGCTCTAGCTTAGGGGGCTTGGGCGCGCGCTTCCAGCCTCAGAGCTTGACCAAATGAATCTCGAATGACCAAGATCACCAAAACTGTTTCTCTTGCAGCAACATTGGCAGTATAGGCAGCCGGGTCAGCCGGAAAGGTAAAGCCGTCGGTGAGGGTGATCCCGTCTCTGTCGCCGTAGCTGTTGCCGCGACCTATTAGAGTATTTCTAAACTGCTCAATTGCCCTCGGCAAAAAGATGCTGGTAATATCTGTGCCGCGACTGATGTTAAAAAACTGAACCTCTACGCTCCTGATCACTCCTGGAGCACGTAAGCCTTCCAGAGTGATGGTTACGAAAGCGGATCCCACTGAAAGATTAAACCTCCCAGACAGACTAGGCGGATCCGGAAGGTCGGGCTGAACCGGCGGTGGGGTGATGGGGGCGAAATCCGGACCAGGGCGGAAGGTGATGGGCGTGAGGTTGGGTGAAATGGTGGGAGCCACAGCCACGGGGGGAGGTGTAGACCCATCGGCAGTCAAGAGAGGCGGCAGCCCGCTGGTAGTCTCGCTGCTGCAACCAGTGGTCAGGGCCAGCGAAGCCCAAGTTGCCAGAAGGGGAAGGCCACCACGGCCAAGGGCTGAGCCAGAACGTCGTTTCATTGAGAAATTCTCCACTCACTCACACCACAGCAAGTTCTTCCAACTGCGTCCAGCCGAGATCCACTGAATCTGCCCATGTGCATTGGCAAGATTACGTGGAGATCCCGTTTCAAGGGGGAATGTCTGCCGTTAGTTCTACTGCATCTCAGAGCGTTGTCAAGCCAGCGGCAAAGCAAATCCAGGAAATTTTCCTGGAAGTGGCCCATCCCCTAGATATGGGGTATCATAGCCTCGAGCAGGGGCAACCAGCCTACCTGTAGCGTTGGGGGTTGGGTGCCTTCCCCTCCATTTTGTGTGTGAATTTCCCCAGATTAGGGTGTGTGAGGCAGTGCCGTATGAACTTCAAAGGTCGATCATTGGCAGTGTTGTGTGGGGTTTTGCTCTTAGGGGGCTGCGGCGAGGTTAATGAGGCGCCAACCCTACCTGGGCCTGTCCAGGTGGATCCCACAGCGTTTGTCTCGGCCCAGGAGTATCGCTTTACCCCCGGCTCGGTGCTGGAGACCACCAG
>NZ_JANSJL010000053.1:0-30376 GCF_047502745.1 Synechococcus sp. F70.1 | reverse complement strand
GTCAGCAGATCTGGAAACCAAGTAGTTCTTGAGGGTCAGGCTTTCCTAACTTCAAGAGTTCCGGGCGTTCTCAATGAGGTGACAGGCGAGTTCTTCGGTTCCTCAGACCTTCGGCAAAGCAATGTTGATGTGATTTTGCAACAGGGATCCTTCTCCGCTAGCTTTGTGGTGCGGCAGCGGGGTGTTGCAGGCGATGGCACCCCTGAGGATCCCTTGGCTCTCTATGCCCGCCTGAACTTCCGCCCCAACCAAGCGGAGATCGTCTATCGTCCTGCCCAGGTAGGCACCCAGTCGGTGTTGTTTGCCCCGGATCCAACTCGTCCTAACATCTTGCCCAACCAGTTAGTGCGCATCCGGCGCCTGTTGAACGGCCGCGTTCAAGCAGAGTTTGATCCGGCCAACGTCAGCACAGTCCTCAACTTTGTCCAGGTCAGCCCGCCACCGCGGCCTTTTCCCACACCGATACCGCAATTGCCGGTTCCTGGTCGTCCGGGTGCCCCAACAGCCTTTGATTACTTTTTCTCATTACGAACTGAAAGGGAAGAAGGAAGGGAAGAAGGCGAGAATACTCCAGTTGTTTTGCAGGGCATCGTGCCTGCAACGACGGGGGCTTTCCTCTTCCGCACCTTGGCCGGAGCACAGTTATCAGGGCCGTTTAACCGGCGTGACATAGGTGGTGGTGTTCAAAGGGGAAACCTGAACCTTATCTTTGACTCAACCACTTCTGCAGATCGAATTTCTGGCCAATGGTTTCTAGAACAAGAGCTCCCCACCGGCAACGTTGAAGGCGGTACGGCGGATGAACCAGGGACTCCTGCTAGCCAACAAGGGGCCATTTTGATCATCCGTGGGTTCTTTGAGGGAACTGAGGTGCGGCTATAGCCCCAACAGCTTGTTTTGAACCCCTCCAGCCAGAGCACAAAGCAGCTAGGTCTCGTCGGCTTTCGAAGAGGCAGAGCTGCTTGTTGCTTCGCGCCATTGCTGGAGGAAAATGCCTAGGTTGCGGCGGAACTCACTAACCCCCAGCAGGGATCCGGGCTCTGGATCCCAAGAGGCCGAGAAGACACCGTAGCTGATGCCCAAAAAGCCAAGGCCAAAAAAGGCCAGCGACTCCACCAAAGTAAAGTAGGGGGGCAGGGCTATCACATGGTTGGTCAGAAGGTAGTAGTTGACAACAAAGCTACTTAGGCCAAGCGTAGAAGGGATCCCAGAAAAAATGAGGATCCGCCGCACCATGCGCCGGCTTACCTCAGGGGGAATGACAGCAACCCGCTCTCCTTTGGCTGGCTTTTTCTCCCCCTGCCCAGCAGGCTGACTGGGGCGGCCTTGAGAAGCTTTGGAATGGCGGCTAGATTTGCCCACGAAGGTAGCTCCTCGGCTGTGCCTTGACGGGCTAGCTACTTCTTCACCCGAATGTTTAACCGTTCGACCAGCTCCCGGAAGCGCTCGGGATGATGCTTAGCGATGTAGTTGAGCAGTCGCTTGCGGCGACCAATCATCATCAGCAAGCCGCGGCGGGAGTTGAAGTCCTTGGGGTTTCTCTGAAGGTGCTGTGAGAGTTGGTTGATGCGGCTGGTTAGCAAGGCAACCTGCACATCGGCAGAGCCAGTATCAGTGTCATGCAGTCGATATCTCTCGATAATCTCCTGCTTTTCTTTCTGCAATAAGGCCATAGGACCAAAAGACGGCACACACTGCTTCAGAATGATAACACTGAGTTTTCCTTCTTTGCTACAGCCAGAGAAAGCTACGGAGGGAAAGAACTATGACAACAACTGCTGGGGATCCGCCTTCACTGACAGCCTTGCTGCAGCTGTTGAACTCTCAGGATTTGGGAGAGCGGCTGCGCGCTATTAACAAGGCCAGAGAACTCTCCCCGCCGGAAAGCTTGACGCTGTTGCAGCAGGCAGTAGCCGACGAAAATGCCCGCGTCCGCTACGCTGCCATCAGCCAACTGGGCACCCTGGCCGCAAAAGGGATCGATCCAGCCATCCTCTTGCCAATTCTGCAGCGGTCTTTGCGGGAGGATCCCGAGTTCGACGTGCGAGCTGCCGCTGCTGCTGCTCTGGGGGATCTCAAGCAGCCGCAGGCCCTGGCCGATCTCCTAGAGGCCTATCAGCGGGAGACGGAGTGGCTGGTGCGCTTTAGCATCGTTGCCGCCCTCGGCGAGCTAGGCAACCCCGCCGCCTTCGACACGCTGGTGCAGGCTCTCCAGGAAGGAAATGAACTGCTAACCACCGCCGCTGCTGCAGCTTTAGGGGATCTGGGGGATCCGCGGGCCATCCCCTACCTGGAGCCCCTCATCGCTTCTGAGGATTGGCAACTGCGCTACCGCGTCTGCATTGCCCTAAGTAAGTTAGGGACGGAAGCTGCCCAAGCTGGTCTTGCCCGGCTTGCCCAGGATCCCCAGGAACAGGTAGCCGCCTGCGCCCGTGCGGCCCTAGCCTCCCTTTCCTCAAAGGGCAGCTAGCTCAGGGCATTGATGATGTAGTCAAAGTAGGGAGCGGCCTCGGCAGCCGAATCGGGATCCAACAAGCTGAGGGCTGCTTCCTTCAAAAAGACCATCGCATCGATCATGCCGGCAATGGGTACGTTGAGGCTGTTGTACATTTCCCGCACCCCTATCAGGCCAATGGACTCGATTGGCTCCTTGCTGCCAGCGACGATGCCGTAGGTTACCAAACGCAAGTACCAGTCGTAGTCCCGCAGGCACTGGTTGTAGCGCTTCTCCCCGTAGGCGTTGCCACCAGGTTGTCGGTATTCAGGTCGCTTGGCAAATAGCTGTTTCTGGGCCTGATCGATAATCCGCTTTCTATTCTCAGTTAACACCTGAGCAATCTGCAGCCGTCTTTCCCCGCTGCTCATGTAGTCTTTGATAGCTTGCAGCTCGCCAACTGAGAGATAGCGCAGCTGGTTATCTGCAGTTTCGATGAGCTGGTTGATCACGCTCACGGTAGAGATTCTCCTGTTTTCTAACTTGCTTTTACCACCAACCTATCCCCCTAGCCAAAGCTTGGCTGAGGAGATAAGCATGCCCGTTGCTCTCAGTCTAGGATAAGGCAAGCCTTCCCTCAAGCACCTGCACCTGTCCTGCCTATATCCGGCCCCGCAGCCACTGGGCCATCTCGTTGCGCCGCGGAGCTGCCTCCAGGCACACCTCCGCCGTAATCCGCCCCTCCTGATAGAGCCGAAACAGCGACTGGTTCATGGTACACATGCCCTCGTAGGAGCCGTCGGCAATGAGCTCCTCGATCTCGTCCACCGCTCCCCGCCTGATGTAGTCGCGAATGGCATCGGTGTTGCGCATGATCTCGTGGGCTGCCGTGCGCTTGCCGTCGGTGGTGCGCACCAGCGTCTGAGCAATGATGGCCACCAGGGTTTCCGCCAGTTGCAGGCGCATCGGCTCCTGCTCTTCCGGCTTGTAGATCCCTAGCAGACGCTCGATGGTGCGGACAGCGCTGTTGGTGTGCAGGGTTCCAAACACGAGGTGGCCTGTCTGGCCGGCCTTGAGGGCGATATCTACGGTTTCCCGATCCCGCATCTCCCCAATGAGGATGATGTCCGGATCTTCCCGCAGGGAGGCTTTCAGAGCGTTAGCAAACTCCAGGGTGTGGATCCCAACCTCCCGCTGCCGAATCAGGGATTTCTTGCTCTGGTGAACAAACTCGATGGGATCCTCAATGGAAATGATGTGCTTGGCAAAGTTGGAGTTGATATAGTCCACCATTGCCGCCAGCGTCGTGGACTTACCGGAGCCAGTTGGGCCAGTCACCAGCACGAGGCCCTTGGGCTCCTCGGCAATGCGCTTGAGCACTTCCGGCGCCCGCAACTGCTCCAGCGTCAAAATCTTGAGCGGGATGAGGCGCAGCACCATGGCTGGCCCAAGGAGGGAGACGAAGCAGTTGACCCGGCAGCGCACCAAGCCCTCGTACTGGATGGCGGTATCCAGCTCTAAGCACTCTTCAAACTGGCGGATTTGGTTTTCCGGCAGGCTTTCCCGCAGCCAGCTATAGAACATCTCGGTGGTGGTAACGGGGTGGTTGCTGATCACAATTTCCCCCCGATCCCGAAAGCGGGGTACTTCTCCCACCCCCAGGTGAATGTCCGAGTAGCCTTTTTCGTAGGCTTCCTGCACCAGTTGGCGCAGCGTCGGGCCAGAGGGGGCAGACTTAGGAGCAGCAGCCAGCGGGACCTGACCAACAGCCGTCGGACGAGCCGGCGGGACAAAAGGCGGAGCCGCTGGCCTGGGAGGGGAGGCTTGAGGCCGAGCTGCCGCAGCAGCAGTGGGCAGAGATCCCTGCGGAGGAGCCACAGAGCCCGGCATGGGCACTGGCGTCTGGGGAGGGGCGACAGCCACCTCTGGCGGGACGGGCCGGCCCAGGATAGGCTTGGGAGCGCTGGCGGAAGGGCGCGAGCCGATCCCTGGCGCGAGAGGGGTAGTCCTGTTCACCAACGGATCCAGCTGAGTTGGGGGTTCCGCTGATGGTGTTTGGGCAGCCGCCCGTGGGGAGCGTTGGACACCAGGCGGGGTTGGCGGCTTCCAACCAGCGTCTTTTTCGGGGCTGACCTCGCTCATGACAGGCCTCGCTGCTGGCAGAGTTTGCATCAATCTTAGGCTAGTATTCCCCACTTAAGTAGGGGATTAATCTCCTTGCCGGCAAAACTCTGCGGGAGCCTTAAAGGTTGGACGGGTGGCGAATAAGGCTCAAGAACTCCTCGCGCGTGCGGGGATCCTCCCGGAACACCCCCACCATCGAGCTGGTAACCGTCCAGGAGCCTGGCTTTTGCACTCCGCGCATCACCATGCACATGTGGGTAGCCTCGATAACCACCCCAACCCCATAGGGATCCAGCGCCTCCATCAGAGTTTCAGCAATTTGCCGGGTCAGGCGTTCCTGAACCTGCAGGCGGCGGGAGTACATCTCCACAATACGGGCAATTTTGCTCAAGCCCACTACCCTTTGCTTAGGAATGTAGGCCACATGGGCCTTGCCGATGAAGGGCAAGAGGTGGTGCTCGCAGAGGCTAAACACAGTGATGTCCCGCAGCAGCACCATCTCATCGTGGCCTTCGTCGAAGATGGCCCCATTGATGAGCTCTTCCAAAGACTGTCGATAGCCGCTGGTCAAAAACTTCAGCGCCGCCACCACTCGCTCCGGGGTTTTCTTGAGGCCCTCCCGCTCGGGATCCTCGCCAATTCCCCGTAGCAACGTCTCCACTGCCGCCACCATTGCCGGATCTAGGCTTTCTGAAGTCTCTGGCTCTGTCGAAGGGGACAGATCGCGGAGAACCCGAGACTTGAGGTTGGCTTTGTCGCTTAGGCGAAACTCGGCACTCAGTCCAGGCTTGGCAAGAGTCATAGCAAGATATCCCTTGAGTTGAAACGAGGAGTTGAAGAAATTTGTCAGGAGAGACGCTGCTGGGAGATGGTTGGCTCAAAAGCCGGGCTGACAAGCATTGCTTTCGGAAGGGTCAGAGCTGGCCCCACCTACAAGGTCCCGGCTGCTGGCATGAGGGTTAGGTCCTCCACTACAGCACCCCTGGGCAGGCGGACGAGATAGGCCACCACATCCGCTACCCACTCCGGCGAGAGCATCTGGGAGCGGTCAAAATCAACCTCCACCCTATCCCAGAGGGGCGTGTTCACCGCTCCAGGGCAGAGGCTGGTTACCCGGATACCGTGCTGCCGTTCTTCCTCAGCCAAGGCTTGGGAAAAGCCGAGTAGGCCGAACTTGCTGGCACAGTAGGCCCCCCAATTGGGAAAAGCTCGCTTGCCCGCAATCGAGACCACGTTGACAATCACGCCAAAGCCCTGCTGGCGCATTCCCGGAAGGACGGCTTGGGCACAGAGGAAGGCTGCTGTTAAGTTTAAGTCGATCACCCGCTGCCACGCCGATAACGAGAGAGTGGCCAAAGGCCCAACGTGGGCTATGCCGGCATTATTCACCAAAACATCACAACCGCCAAATCGATCCAGAAGAGCTTGCAGCCGCTGCGGTAGAGCGGTCAAATCGGCCAGGTCGATAGGAAAAACCTCTGCCTTTCCCCCTTTTGCCTGGATCTCCGCCTGCACTGCCAGCAAATCAGGTTGAGAACGAGCCACTAGCGCAACTGTCAGCCCCTGCTGGGCCAGGGCCAGAGCCACAGCTTTGCCGATCCCTCGACTGGCCCCTGTAACCAGAGCACGTTCCGGCAACTTTGTCTCAAAACTCATCCACAAGAAAACCTGGCACGCGCCGTCGGGAACAAGCGCCGCCAGAGCCTGAGAAACTTCGTTAACTCAGTGTAACACTAGTTCCTGCTTGCCCCTTATCTAACCGGCAGCAGGCCGGGGAGGGCCGGAGGTGTGGTAGCGTGGTAAAGATAGTGAAAATCTCTTGCAACAATTGTCATGGCCGAGTTCTTGGCTTTCTCGATGTCCAACGCTGGCCAGACGGACTCTTCCTACATTCTTGAGGTTGAGGGCCTCAGCAAGGGTTTTCCTGGTCAGCGGCAATTGGTTTTGCAGGAAGTGGCGTTTCGCCTGCCCCAAGGGGATATCCTGGGGATCGTCGGTCCGTCGGGCTGTGGGAAAACCACCTTATTGCGCATCATTGCTGGCTTTGAGCAGCCGGACAGCGGCCGGATCCGAATAGGGGGTCAGGTGGTGGCGGGGGAGGGGCAGTGGGTTCCGCCAGAGCGGCGGGGAGTGGGGCTGGTGTTTCAGGACTTTGCCCTGTTTCCCCACCTGAACGTGTTGGCAAATGTCATGTTCGGCCTTCAATCCCCTGCGGTGGCCAGCAAGAGGCAAGCTTACCACCAACAGGCGCGGGAACGCGCCTACGAGGTGTTGCGGCTAGTGGGCCTAGAAGACTATGTCCACCGCTATCCCCATGAACTTTCGGGTGGACAACAGCAGCGGGTGGCGCTGGCCCGAGCTTTGGCCCCCAAGCCTAGCCTAATCCTGTTGGATGAGCCGCTGAGTAACTTGGATGTGCAGACACGCTACTACCTACGGGAGGAAATTCGCAAGATCCTCAAGCAAACTCGGACTTCGGCCATTTTCGTTACCCACGACCAAGAAGAGGCTCTCTCTCTTTCCGACTGGGTGGCGGTGATGCGGGGAGGCCGTATTGAGCAATGGGGATCGCCAGAGGAGGTCTACCGGGAGCCGGCTACTCGCTTTGTGGCCGAGTTTATTACCCAGGCCAACTTTCTCCGCTGTGAGCGGCGCGAGTGGGGTTGGAAAGTTGAGGAGCTGCTGCACCTTCCCTTCCGCGCGGTCGGGGATCAGCCCGACTCCCATCTGCAGTGGGCAGAGTTGATGGTTCTGCAGGAGGAGCTCCGCCTGCATCCCGATCCCCAAGGAAAGGCAATCATTCGGGATCGCCAGTTTTTGGGGCGGGAGTATCGCTATTGCCTAGCCACGGAGACGGGCAAGGAGTTGCATGCCCTAGCGCGGGAGGCATTGCCAGTGGGCACGCGAGTTCGAGTTACCGTCGAGCAATGCCGCCTGTTTTGTCCTGAGGAATCCCTGGCACCTGATCTCAAGCAAAACCACTCCAAAAGCAAGGGCTTTGCCTGAAGTTGGGATGAGGATTCACGGTTTGCCCTGAGATCTGCATCTAGGGTGGTTCGATTTCCTTCGACCCCGTATATAGTAGGGGGTATGCGGGATCCCCACCCAAAGCAGGAGCCTTACCCCTCGACAGGGCTTAACAAATGCTTTAACTTGACCTCTAGGGTGGCCTAGGAGCTCTTGCCAGGATGGCAACAAGAACAAGGCGCGACGTCGGGAGTGAAGATGAAGAGGAAAAAGCACAGCAAGGCAGCGCCACCTTTGCGATTCTCTTGCCGCTCTGCAGCGCAGGCCGGCAGACGGGCAGCAATGGCGTTAGCCCTCCGTAGCACTCTGCTGCTGGGGCTGGTGGGGATCCCCGTATTGGCTCAGGGGAGCTTCTGGCCGGCTCAGGCAGTGGCAGCCCCCCTGAGTCGTCAGGAGGTGGCCGAGCGGCTCAATCTGGTGCCGGTTTTTGCCATTGTCTCGCAGAACGGCACCCCTGTGGTTGCCAACGTGGAGCGGGAGGGTCGCACCATTCAGGTGGCTTCTCTTTGGCTAGATCAAAACCAAGCCCAGCAAGCCCTGGAGCAGGTGAAGGCCAAAAACCCCGAGATAGGCAAGCAAGCCCGAGTGGTGCCCATCCCCCTAGGTTATGCCTATGAGAAATCGGAAGAAGAGCGAGCTAAAAATAGCAATCTGTACTTTGAGGTGGTGCCCCGCCCTGGCGATGTAGAGGCAGCCAAGCAGGTGCTCAAAGAAACGGGGCAAAAGGTGCCCCCAGAGGCCATTGGCGTGCCTCTGTTCTATGGCCGCTCCCCCGAGGGGCTGCTGACCATCGAGCAGAATGGCCAGGAAGTGGTGCCTTTCTTTTTTGACCGCAACGACCTAAAGAAAGCTCTGGAGCGGGCGGCGGCGCAAAACCCCAGCGTGGTTGGCAAAACCCAGATTGAGGTCACTTCGCTAGCCATTGTGGTGGAGCGCATGTTGGCACCTGATGCCCAAGAGGATGTGCAAAAGATTGCCTTCATCCCACCGCGTGCCTCGCTGGAGTACGTGCAGTCGTGGATACGCTCCGCAACTCCCCAGGCCAGTCCCTCGGCCACGCCTCAACCTCAGCGCCGTTGAACCAAGCTGCAGGGGGATCCCGCTCGGCGCTAGTGGAAGAGTTGCTGGCATGGCGGGCGCAGGCTCTCCAGGCAGCCCAGGCTGCTGGCATTTCCCCGCAGGAAGTGGATCTCTTGCTTAGGGAGCATCTGGGCTGGGGGCCATTGGAACGGCTGCTGGGTCGGCCGCCAGTAGGGAAGGGGGATCCGCTGGCTGAGGTGGAGGCGCTGTGGCGGCGTCGGCTAGAGGAGCGCATCCCTCTGCAATACCTGCTGGGCAAGGTAGAGTGGGCAGGGCTGAGCTTGCAGGTAACGCCAGCAGTGCTGATCCCGCGCCCCGAGACTGAGCTGCTGGTGGAGCAAGCCTCCCTGTGGCTGCAGGCCAACCCTCTGCCCCCGGGCTCCCCTTTTGCTGACTTGGGTACCGGCAGCGGCGCCATCGCCATTGCCTTGGCCCATAGGCACCCCCAGCTGCAGCTTCTGGCCGTGGACGTGAGCCCGGCAGCCCTGGCAGTGGCAGCAGCCAACGTGACCGATCACGGGCTGCAGGGGCAGGTGCATCTGCTTGAGGGATCCTGGTTTACACCCTTGGATCCCTGGCGGGGTCGGCTGCGCGGCCTTGTCTCCAACCCTCCCTACATCCCTAGAGGGGAGCTAGATCACCTCATGCCTGAGGTGCGGCTGCACGAGCCGCGAGAGGCCCTGGACGGCGGGGAAGATGGGCTGGTTCATCTGCGGGTGTTGATTGAGGGCGCGCCGGATTATCTAGCCCCCAACTCCTTCTGGGCAGTGGAGGTGATGCAGGGCCAGGCACCTTGGGTGGCCGAGCAGCTGCGAGCGCAGGGGTGTTACCAGCAGATCCAGGTGCACCGGGATCTGGCCGGGATTGAGCGGGTAGTCAGCGCCTGCTTTGTCGGGTAAAAAAATGGTGAGCAGCGTTGCCAGCCCAGAGAGGGGCCAAGAGCTGCTGCCGCCAATGACGGGTTGCCTTTCCAGTTGAGCAAAGCCTTGCCTGCCACTCCCCCCGATCCTCCCTCTTTCCCGCCTGCCCCTGCCGCAGACCAGGAGGGGATGGACTGGCAGTTTGCCTTTGAGCGCTCTGAGGTGATGCGCGCTTTTCAGCAGGAGCTTCTGGTGAGTATCGGCCACGAGCTGCGCAATCCCCTCAGCAGCCAGATGGGAGCCCTGCAGTTGGTGTTGTCCAACCTGTGCGACTCTCGAGAGGAGGAGCGAGAGTGCCTGCAGAGCGCCAAGGAGGCGGTGGAGCGCCTGCTCAAGCTGCTGGAAGAATACACTCGCCTGGCTCGCCACGACCTGCCCATTCAGCCGCTGCGGCCAAGGCCAACGCGCCTGCGTCCTCTTTTGCAAGAGATCCACAGCCTCACTCGGCTCCAGGCCCAGGATCGGGGCATCCGCTACGACTGGACCGCTCTTCAGTCCTCTTGGCTTCCCGACAGCCTCACTGTCTGGGCGGATCCCCATGGCTTGGTGCAGGCGCTGCTGGGCGTGTGTCGCTGGGGCATTCGCACCCTCTGCTACGGCTCAATGGCTCTGAGCGCCTATCCTGGCGGGGAGGAGCACTTCTGTCTGGAGTGGGACCTGGAAGGGCGGTGCTGCCTGCCCATCCAGCCACAAGACAGCGCCGCCTGGCGGGTTAGCGAGCGGCTCCTGAGGGAAATGGGAGGCCAGCTGGAGCTTTGGGAGAGCGGACTCCACCGCGTTGGCATTAGAGCAACGCTGCGCCTTGCCTAAAGCTTAACCCTCACGGCGCAAGGCCATCTCTGCCCGATCCAGTTGCATCAGCACCCGCTCTAGCTTTTCTGGCTCCAGCGGTCGATCCGAAGTGCGGTAGTGGGAGGCCACGGTGTTGAACACCGTGCGCAGGGTCGTGAAGGATGGCAACTTGTTGTAGCGAGGGCCATGGTAGCGCCCTACAAATTCTTGCATGGCCTCCATGACCTCCGCCCGCGCCTCCTCCGGCTTGAGGACAGGATCCCCCTCCAAGAGAGCCGTGCGCAGCGTTTGGATGATGGTCATGCTGTCTTCGTAATACTTGCCAGTGAGACGGGCTGCTTGCGCGCCTGGGATCGCCCAGCCCAGGATAAGGGCTATCGCCAGGAGCAGGCCGACAAGACGTAGGAAGAGAGTCTTCTGCATGGGGAGTCGAATGTAACTTATCTTTAAGCTAAGCATAGGTCACGGCAACCGCGAAAGAGGATGTCACCCCCCCTTTTTAGCCACTGGCTGCCAGGGCTGGCCCCCTACTGCTCCCATGCCATCATGCTGGGCATGATCTTGGGATTTGCCTGCGCCCACAGTGGACTAGCCTACTTGCGCCCCTGGGGAGAAGCGTGGCTGGGAGCGCGTCTGTACCGCCTTTTCTTTGTCCTGGTCAGTCTTAGCCTGGCGCCGCTGTTGCTCGTCTACTTTTCTAACCACTGCTACGACGGCGTAATCCTTTGGAATCTGCAGGCTGTTCCCGGGATCCACACTACCGTCGTCCTTTTGTCTGCGCTCTCGTTTTTCTTCCTGTATCCGGCCACCTTTAACGTGCTGGAGATTGTCGCCCTTCGCCAGCCGGAGATCCACTTGTTTACAACTGGGATCATCCGCCTCACCCGCCATCCCCAGCTAGTCGGTCAGCTCATCTGGTGTGTGGCCCATTCCCTGTGGATTGGCTCCAGTTTTATGCTGGTCACCTCGCTGGGGCTGGTGGCCTACCACCTATTTGCCGTTTGGCATGGGGATTACCGCCTGGAGCGCAAGTACGGCCACGCCTTCCGCGATCTCAAGGCCCGCACCTCCGTGATCCCCGGCTTAGCCATTCTGCAAGGGCGCCAGCAACTGTACCCACGTGAGTTTCTCCGCTGGGCCTATCTGGGGGTGTTGAGCTTTGTTGTGATTCTTTATGCTTTCCATCCGCAACTGGTTTCTGCAGCCAGCAGAGTTGCCTGGTAGCATGATCCCAAACAACTGCTTTAGTTTGGGAGCAATGATCTCGCCAGTTGCTTTAGAGGCTTTTAATCAAGAACTTTTGACAAGCGATGGGTTGGTGTTGTTAGAGTTTGGCGCGCCTTGGTGCGGTTTGTGTCGCTTCGTTCAACCGCTTATCGACCGCCTGGCCTCCGAAGGGGAGAGATCCGTTGAGGTGGTGCGGGTGAATGTGGATAACAATTTTTGGCTGCCGCGCCGCTATCGGGTGCGCTCGCTGCCGACCTTAATTTTGTTTGAGAAAGGTCAACAAGTGCAAAGGCTGGAGCACTTTACCAGCCGCGAGGATGTGCTCCGCCGCTGCGAGCAGTTGTTGCTTGCCCATCTGGGCTACCCAACCTCCCGCGCCTGCCCCTCGCTGGAGCCCCAGGCGCCGCCGCCAGGGGTATAGAGGGTCACCACATCGCCAGCTTTCAGGGGGCGGCTAATCTTGCTGGGCAGGGGTTCCCCATTGACAAGGTTGATCCCCACCTGGCCGGCTCCGCCGCCCTCTTCTCCTTGGGGGGCGTAGTAGCGGCGGTCGGTGAGAAGGGAAAGGGTGCAGTCTTGTAACACCTGGAGGGAGCGGATCAGCCCCCAGCCGCCCCGCTGCTGCCCAATGCCCCCAGAATCTTGGCGCAGCTCGTAGCGCAACACCCGCAGGGGATACTCCAGCTCTAGGGCTTCGATGGGGGTGTTGAGGGTATTGCTCAGGCCCACATGCACCCCATCCAGGCCTGGCCGCTGGCGACTGGCCCCTTGGCCGCCCCCCAGGGTTTCGTAGTAGGTAAAGTGGCGGTTGCCCAGGACACAGTTGTTCATGGTGCCCTGCCCTTGGGCCATGCTCCGCGATCCAGCCACCGGCGCCAGGGCTTTGAACACCACATCGGCAATGCGCTGCGAGGTTTCCACATTGCCGGCCACCACCGCCGCCGGAAATTGGGCGTTGACCAGGCAGCCGGGTGGGGCCACGATCTCGATGGGCTCCTCTAGCCCGGCATTGCTGGGAGCGGTGGGATCCAAAAGGCAGCGCAGGGCAAAGAGCACCGCCGAGCGGGTCACGGCCAGGGGGGCGTTTAGGTTGCCCGCCGTGGCTGGCGCCGTGCCGCTGAAGTCCACCCGCAACCTCTCCCCCTGCACTTCAATCTGCACTTGGATGCGGAGTGGCTTGGGCGGATCTCCCTCCCCTTCCAACCAATCTGCAGCCCTGTAGATCCCATCGGGCAGCGCGCGGATCTGGGCCTGCATCCGCCGCCGACTATAGGCAATCACTTCCGCAATGAGCTGCCAAGCCTCCTCCTCGCCAAAGCGGGCTAGCAGCTGGCGAAACCGGCTTGCCCCCACCACGTTGGCTCCCACTTGGGCCTGCAGGTCTCCGCGGCGCTGCTCAGGATTGCGCACATTGGCCAGAATAAGGCGCAGCAGATCTTCCTGCCAGCGCAACTCTCCTTCCAGAGAAAACCTGGCCAGCCGTACGGGTGGGATCACCAAACCCTCCTGCCAGATCTCGCTGGAATCAGCGGGCATGGAGCCGGGGCGCATCCCCCCGACGTCGGCATGGTGGGCGCGGTTTACCGCATAGGCACAGACCTGGCTGGGATCCCGCAGGCCGGGAATGGCCGCCACCACGGTGATATCCGGCAGATGGGATCCCCCTTGATAGGGATCGTTGAGGACAAACACCTCTCCCGGCTGGGGGCCAGCTGCCACCACTGCCTGCACGGCTTGGGAAAGAGCGCCTAGGTGAACCGGGATGTGGGCCGCCTGGGCAATACAAGCCCCCTGGGCGTCAAACAAAGCCGTGGAGCAATCCCGCCGTTCCTTGATGTTGGCAGAGTAGGAGCCGCGAATGAGACGTGCCCCCATCTCCTCAGCAATCCCGGCCAGAGCGTTGGCCATGACCTGCAAGCGGATGGGGTTGGGTAGGGAGGAGCAGCTATCCATAGAGCCTTTGTTGCAGCCAAAGCGCTAGCCGGCGGATCCCCTGCCAGAACTGGAGCCGGCGCCGCCAGCGGCCAAGGGTGGTGCGATTGGCTTGCAGGCGAGCCCGCAGGTGGAGAAGCTCAGCCGAGGTAAGGGCCAAAGCCGGCTTTGCTGCTCTTTGCCAGTTGTCCAGAGCCCGCTCCGTAACCCAAAGCGCTGTGCGCAAGCGCAAGATTGGGCGAACTAAAGCAAGCAGGCCAAGAGCCAGCAAGCCGTTGAGGCCGCAGACCACCCAGACCCTCTCTGCTAGGCCTACCTCAGCGGTCACCCGCTTACCGCTGCTGCAGCATCAGGGGGCGCAACACGCGGCCATCGCCCACCACCACCACTGTGGATAGAACCTGCCCGCCGCGCCGGAAGGTAATCGGTAGCCGCTGGCCCACAGGGGTGTTTTGGATGAGCTGCTGAACCTGCTGCACCGAGGTGACCCGCTGTCCGTCGACCCCGAGGAGAATGTCGCCCTGCGCCAGACCTGCTTGGTGGGCCGGTCCATTCTGGAGGAGGCCAACGACCCGTATCCCTTGCAGGCGAGGGGCAGGGCCAAACAGGCGGCGGCTAATGGCGCCTTGAGGTGCCTGTTCATCTACCGTTTCAATAGCCACCCCAATGAAGCCGTTACCTGCAAAGGAGGAGGCAGGCAACACTTCGAAGCTGTCAACCTCAACCGTGGGGCTGGAGAAGTTGTAGGCTTCAGCCCCAACCCAGTTACAGGGGTAGGCCAGAGCAGCCTCTGCCAGCAGGAGGGAGGCGGGCAGGGCGAGGGCAAGCCTGGAAAGAAGGGTTGATTTCTGCATAGGTTGACCCTGGAAACGGCAAAGAAAACACAGTTGCCTCCGCCGCGCGCTGGGGTCGAGCCACTAGCCCAGGGTAGGTAGCGGAAGGCTTAGGTGGGCAGCTTGCACCACCCTCCCCTCAGTGATAAACCCAAAATCGGCAACTGTCGATAGGCTAGGCCCTTGACCTCTGCAAAATCTGCCCCGTGCCTTCGAGCTCTCGGCTAGGTCTAGAATCCAGCGCCTGGGTGGTTTCCCACCAAGAGGCTAGGAGGAGCTGCGTTCTCGCATGGCCTCCACAAGGAGCTGGGCCACTTCGGGGCGGGAGAACTCCGGCGGCGGCACTTCGCCACGGCGCAGCATTTCCCGCACCTTGGTGCCCGAGAGGTGAATGCGCTGGTGGGGCTGGCTGGGACTGGTCTTGACCGTGGCCATGGTGCCCGTGACGGTGCAGTAGAAGGCGTGTTCAAACTTGAGGGGGATGATGCCCAGCTCCTCGGGCCGGAACTCGTCGAAAATGTGCTGGGCGTCATAGGGGCCGTAGTAGTTGCCTACCCCAGCGTGATCCCGGCCCACAATGAAATGGGTGCAGCCGTAGTTTTTGCGAACAAGGGCGTGGAAGATGGCTTCCCGCGGTCCTGCATAGCGCATGGCTGCAGGGTTAATGGCCAAGATCACCCGCTCTTTGGGGTAGTACTTTTCAATCAACACCTCATAGCAGCGCATGCGCACCTCGGCGGGAATGTCGTCGCTTTTGGTGGCTCCCACCAGCGGGTGGAGAAACAGGCCGTCCACAATTTCCAGAGCGCACTTCTGGATATACTCGTGGGCGCGATGGATGGGGTTGCGAGTCTGAAAACCGACAATCGTCTTCCACCCTCTCTCCCGAAACAGTTGCCGCGACTGAGCTGGATCAATCTGGTAGGCCGGAAAAAGGGGATGCGGATCCCGCTGCAGGAGCGTGACAGGGCCGGCTAGGTAAACGGATCCCTGTTCGTAGAGCACCTTCACCCCTGGGTGTTGTTCATCCGTAGTGCGGTAGACCTGCTGCGCCTCGCGGGTTTTGTCGTAGGTAAATTTCTCGGTCAGTTCCAACACGCCCAAAAGCTTGCCCTCAGCATTGGCTAGGGCCACGGTTTGCCCTTCCTTGAGCCCGGCAGCTATTTCCTCCGAAACTGGCAGCGTAATCGGCAGCGACCATGCCAGGCCGTTGGCCAAGTGCATTGTCTCCAAAACCGAATGGTAATCTTCCCGCCCCATAAAGCCCGTCAGCGGGCTGTAGCCCCCGATGGCAATCATCTCGAGATCCGATTGAGCCCGCTCGTCGAGGCGGATAACAGGGCAGTGTTGGGCCTTGGAGCGGAGCTCCTCCGCCTCCTCAGGCGAGGCAATGCGGTTAATTAGAGTACCTCCGTGGGGTGGAATGGCATCGCCAGAAACCGTCATCTTTGCCTGGGACGCAGTCATAGCGTAAAGACAGGGATCCCTAACCATACACCCCCCTTCCCCTGGGTGCAATACCCAACTGCTTGGGCAGGGGATCCCAGCGTGGCCTAGTCCAGCATGTAGGGGGGCATGTCTTCGTCGGTGGGGGATACATTGTCAAAGATAGGCCGATTGAGGATCTTCTTGGGTGCCTGCAGGGGGGAGGCAGAGGTTTGGGGCTTAACCGGCAGCGTGGCCTGCCCTTGGCGGCTTTGCAGTTCCTGGATGGTTTTGGCCCGCTCATCCGCCACTGCCTGGAGTTGGGCCAGTGCCTTTTGCAATTCGTCGCGGTGGGCTGTGACTTGCTCGAGTTGAGCCTGTAGGCTGGAGATTTTGTTTTGGTATTCCTGAAGCTGCCGTTGGGCCTCCGCCAACTGGCCTTTGAGGGCTTCGAGTTCCGACGTTTCTGCGGTAGACATTGCCGTTTCCTCACGTCCAGGGGTGGAGGGGGACTCTGACTTTACTTTGCGCCGGGCGGGGCGGCGGGGGGCTCCTCCCGCACGAGAAAACAAGCTACGCTCAGACCCAGTCACAGGAGCACCTCACGTTCAACAAACTGCAGCAGGCGCCCGCACACGGCCGCCCCAGGCCGATAGTCCATGACCGTCAGGCCATAATCGAAAGCTGTGCGCAAGTCGCTACTATCTGGAATGGTAACGGGTGAGAGCACATCCGCAAAAATCTGTTGCGCTTGCACGTACAACTGTCCAGTGTGAGATCCCGACCAAATGCCGCCGGGCAGGTAGCGGTCGTCCAACATGGTCAGGACAGCGCGGGCCTGGCTCAGCTCGCCCTTGAGGGTCTCGATATAGCGCAGGGTCTCTTCTGTGCAGGAGAAGTCGGCGCGGTTGAGCCGTGTCGGGATCAACACTCGCTGGGCTGCCCGCAAAGCATTGGCGGTGAGGGCATTCAGCTCCCCTGGCGTGTCGAGAAAGATAAAGTCGTACTCCGACAGCAAGGGATCCAGTTGACGCTGGAGGAGGTTTTGGCCCGCCTCCCCGGAAGCCGCTAGCTGGGCTGCCACTTCGGCCATGGTGCGGTGGGAGGGCGCCACATCCACTCCCTTGTCGGTGCAATAGATGACTTCCTCCAGAGGCCGCTGGTGGTGAGGGTGGAGGCTAGCCCAAACGGTCTCCTCCGGGGGAAGGGATCCGGCCTCTTCGAGGTAAAAGCTGCTGGCGGTGGTTTGGGAGGTGAGATCGACTAGCAGAACGGCATGGCCCCGCTGGGCCGTCAACTGGGCCGCGTGGACGCAGAGGGTGGACTTGCCAGTGCCGCCCTTGTTGTTGGTAAAGGCCAGGATGCGTGCCATCAGCTTCCCCAGGGCCGTTGCAGCCGCTTCCCCTCGCCGCGGTCTATGCTATTGGGTGTAACCTGGTGGAGAACCACCATGCGCGATGTACTGGCAATTATCCTAGGCGGTGGGCGGGGCACCCGCCTCTATCCTCTAACCAAGCGCCGCGCCAAGCCGGCTGTACCTCTAGCAGGCAAGTATCGCCTTATCGACGTTCCGGTTAGCAACTGTATCAATTCCGATATCGATAAGATCTACGTCCTCACGCAGTTCAACTCCGCCTCGCTAAACCGCCACATCATCAATACCTACCGCATGTCTCCCTTCACCGGCGGCTTTGTAGATATCCTAGCGGCCCAGCAAACCCCTGATAACCCCGACTGGTTCCAGGGCACGGCTGACGCCGTTCGCCAATATCTCTGGCTGATGGACTCGTGGAAGCCGCGTGACTTCCTCATCCTCTCCGGGGATCACCTCTACCGCATGGACTACCGCCCCTTTATTCACTATCACCGGCAAACTGGAGCGGATGTGACGCTGGCGGTGCTCCCCTGTGAAGAAAAAGTGGCCTCCAGCTTTGGCTTGCTCAAGATTGACGCCGAGGGGCGCGTGATCGATTTCAAGGAAAAGCCGCAAGGGGAGCTGCTAGAAGCCTGCCGAGTCGATACCCAAGTCCTCGGCCTCAGCCCAGAAGAGGCGAAAGCCAAGCCTTACATCGCTTCTATGGGCATTTATGTGTTCAAGCGGGAAGCTTTGATCGAGATGCTGCAGGTGAAGGAGCACACCGACTTCGGCAAAGAAGTGCTGCCGGCAGCCATCGGCAAGTACCACCTGCAGGCCTACCCCTTCAAGGGCTACTGGGAGGACATCGGCACCATCGAGGCCTTCTATCGGGCCAACCTGGCCTTGGTGCAGCAGCCCAACCCGCCCTTCAGCTTCTTCGACAGGGACATGCCCATCTACACCCGCCCGCGCTTTTTGCCTCCCAACAAGATCCTCGACTCCCACATTGTCAACTCCATGATTGCCGACGGCTGCATCATCAAAAACGCCCAAATTCGCAACTCCATCATCGGCATTCGCAGCCGCATAGAGGCCAATGCCGTTATCGAAAACACCCTGGTCATGGGGGCCGACTACTACGAGTCGGCAGAAGAGCGGCAGGCCAAGCTGGAGGCCGGGATCCCGCCGGTGGGCATCGGGCCCAACTCCCACATTGCTAACGCCATTGTGGACAAGAACGCCCGCATCGGCCGCAACGTCCGCATCATCAACAAAGATCACGTCACCGAAGCCCAGCGGGAAGAGGAAGGAATCTGGATTAGCAACGGCATTGTCACCATCATCAAGGACTCGGTGATCCCGGACAACACCGTCATCTAAGCAAGGTCGTGGCTGCAGCGGGCCGAAGCTAAAGGAGGTGCTGTTAAAGAAAGTGAAGAAAAATCAGGTAACTTTTGCCATTACGATAGGTATTGCTCGTTTAAGACGACGGTGAGATCCCTGGAGCGTGCCTAACCAGATTGTCTCTGTTGCTGACCTAGAAGTTTACGATCCGCAGGTTATTGCCCGTTACTACCGCTGGCGTCTGCCCCAAGTGGTGGCGCGGGCACTGGCCATCCTTGGCCCTCTCTTGTGGTTTGTTCTCTGCCTGCGCTGGGATCAGCTTTGGGGGCAGGGCAATCGCAAGGTGCCCCAGCGTGCGGCGCAGCTGCGCAAACTGCTCACCGACCTGGGGCCGACGTTCATCAAGGTAGGGCAGGCCCTCTCCACCCGGCCCGACTTGGTGCGCAAAGACTACTTGGAGGAGCTGACCAAGCTGCAGGATCAACTGCCCAGCTTTCCTTCAGAGGAGGCGTTTGCCTGCATTGAGGCGGAGCTGGGCCGTCCAATTGCCGAGATTTACGCCCAGATCTCGCCCGAGCCGGTGGCTGCGGCCAGCCTGGGCCAGGTTTACAAGGCGCAGTTGCACAGCGGCGAATGGGTAGCGGTCAAGGTGCAGCGGCCTCACCTGCGGGAGCGGCTGAGCCTGGATCTCTACCTCATCCGCTGGGCCTCCACCTGGCTGGGCCCTTGGTTGCCCCTCAACCTGGGCAACACCTTGACAGCAGTGGTAGACGAGTTTGGCCGCAAGCTCTTTGAGGAGATTGACTACCTCCAGGAAGGACGGAACTGCGAGCGCTTTGCCGAATACTTTCGCGACGATCCCGATGTGTATGTGCCGCGCATCTTCTGGGCCTACAGCACCCGCCGCGTGTTGACCCTGGAGTGGATTGACGGCATCAAGCTCACCGATGTGGAGCGCATTCGGGCCGCCAACTTGGAGGTGAAACGATTGGTGCGCATCGGTGTGGTAGCCGGCCTAAAGCAGTTGCTGGAATACGGCTTTTTCCACGCCGATCCCCACCCGGGCAACCTGTTTGCCCTGCCGGATGGCCGCCTGGCCTACATCGACTTCGGCATGATGGACCAGCTCACCGACCAGATGAAGGAGTACCTGGTGGATGCGCTGGTCCACCTGGTGGATCGCGACTACAACGCCCTGATTGACGATTTCATTCACCTGGGCTTTTTACAGCCGGATGTAGATCGGCAAGAGCTGCTCCCTGCTCTAGAAACGGTGTTGGCGGATGTGCTGAGGCAGGAGGTGGCTAACTTCAACTTCAAAACCGCCACCGACCAGTTCTCCGATTTGATGTACCGCTACCCCTTCCAGGTGCCCTCCCACTTTGCCTTGGTGATCCGCTCTTTGGTTACCCAGGAGGGGGTGGCCCTCAGTCTCTATCCGCAGTTTCGCATCGTCGGCGTGGCCTATCCCTACGTGGCCAAGCGCCTGCTGACCGATGAATCCCCTCGTATTCGCCAGCGGCTGTTGCAAGTGCTGATTAAGGATGGCAAGTTCCGCTGGAACCGCCTGGAGAACTTGCTTCAAGTTGCCTGCAGCGATGGTGGGCTGGATTGGATCCCTGCTGCCCGCATGGGCTTGCGCTATCTCATGTCGGAGGAAGCACGGGAGCTGCGCCGCCAGCTAATCCTCTCGCTTACAGAAGATGATCGCCTGCACTTCGAGGAGTTGCAGCGGCTGTGGCGGGTAGTCAGCCCTGACTTGTCACTAGCTCACCTTTGGCAAGCGGCTCTGGCCTCCTTGCCCTTGACCAACAGACTGGAGGCCATCTTGGCCGGGTTGAGGGAGCAGGTGCAAGATTACCTGGAAAATTTGAGCCAATGGCGACTCCCCCAGCTCTGGCCTCGTTTGCTGGCAGGGGCGGGGCAAGAGAGCTAGAACGAAAGAAGGGAGACTCAATTGACTGGGACGCAAGCGTGGCAGATCGGCAGAGTGATTTCATTGCTGGTGTGGTAACGGGGGCTGTGGTGGGAGGGATCCTCGGCGGGATCGTTGGGCTTGTGCTCGCCCCCAAGCTAGGTAAGGAATCCGCTGAAGGTCAAGGCCGGGATCCCAAGCGCCTCGACGGCACCGCCACTAGCCCTGAATGCCCCCGCTCTCGAGGGCTGGGGAAAGCAACGGAGTCCAGCTTGAGGAGCTGGAGGGAGTGGGAGCAGGAGGCAGAACGGATTGCCCAGGTTCGCCGCACCCTCGAAGCCAAAATTGCCGAGCTCAACGAGGCCATTCAGGCCACGCGGGCCCAATTGCTCATCAAGGAAACCTCCTCCCGAGCTGTGGAGGAAAAGTCTTGAGCAAAGGATCCCTGCCCATGCCAAACTAGAGGCGGCAGAGGTTCTGCCGGCGCTACCCTAAGCCGACTGCTCTGCCGATAAGCTGTGGATGAGTCCTTTCCCCCTTTTCCAGTCATATGCTTAGCCACGTGTTGTCCTCTCTTGCTGGCCTAGACGACCTCCCTCTGGGGTTGGTCTACAGCGGTGCAGTCTCTTTGCTGTTTCGCTCCCTTTACCAGTTCATCGTCATCTACAACGCCCTGCTGATCGTGCGGATTTTGCTAAGCTGGTTCCCGCAACTGAACTGGTCTAACCCTATCCTGTCGGTGCTTAGCCAGCTTACGGATCCCTATCTCAACCTCTTCCGCGGCATTATTCCCCCCATCGGCGGCTTGGACTTCTCCCCCTGGTTGGCCTTCCTCTTGCTGAGTTTTGCCCTACAGGTGGTGGGCCAGTTTGCCTAGTTGCTGGGCCAGCAAGGCGCTGGGCTTTCTCGGGCTCATCCAGTTCTTGCATTTCCCGCCCGATAGGGGCCAGCACGCTCGGGGTTGCGGACGCCCATGGGCAGGCCAGTCATTCCCAGATTAAGGTGAGATCGGCAACGAAGCCGGGGAGGACGGGATCTCCTTCCAGGCAGGTGGGCCGCTCTAGAACCTGGACAGGCTGGCCTGGACGGTAGACGTAGACCCTTTGGCTTTCCGGGTCAATCAGCCAGCCCAGTTGGGAGCCGTTTTCGAGGTACTCCTGCAGCTTGGCCTGCAAAGTGGCCAGGTCATCACTCGGGGAGCGCAGTTCCAGGACAAAGTCTGGACAAAGGGGTGCAAAGCGGCGCCGCTGCTCTGGAGTCAGCTGCTGCCAGCGCTCCCTGGCAACCCAGGCGGCATCAGGAGAGCGAATGGCCCCGTTGGGCAGGGCAAAACCCGTGGAAGAGTCGAATACAAGTCCCAAGTTTGTGCGTCGGTTCCACTGCCAGAGCTGGCCCAGCAGGTCGGCACTGCGAAGTCCGCTCTCACTGCCGACGGGGGCCATGGCCACTAGCTCCCCTTGGGCAGTGCGCTCCAAGCGCAGCTCAGGATTCTGCCGACAGAGCTGTTCAAAAACTTCATCCGTCAACTCCAGGCTGGGTCGCAGGTTAAGGGCAATCATAAGCGGTTAGGAACTATTCCCAGACGAGGTTGAGATCGGCAACGAAGCCGGGGAGGACGGGATCCCCTTCTAGGGAGGTGGGCCGCTCTAGAACCTGGACAGGCTGGCCTGGACGGTAGACGTAGACCCTTTGGCTTTCCGGGTCAATCAGCCAGCCCAGTTGGGAGCCGTTTTCGAGGTACTCCTGCAGCTTGGCCTGCAAAGTGGCCAGGTCATCACTCGGGGAGCGCAGTTCCAGGACAAAGTCTGGACAAAGGGGTGCAAAGCGGCGCCGCTGCTCTGGAGTCAGCTGCTGCCAGCGCTCCCTGGCAACCCAGGCGGCATCAGGAGAGCGAATGGCCCCGTTGGGCAGGGCAAAACCCGTGGAAGAGTCGAATACAAGTCCCAAGTTTGTGCGTCGGTTCCACTGCCAGAGCTGGCCCAGCAGGTCGGCACTGCGAAGTCCGCTCTCACTGCCGACGGGGGCCATGGCCACTAGCTCCCCTTGGGCAGTGCGCTCCAAGCGCAGCTCAGGATTTTGCCGGCAGAGCTGTTCAAAAACTTCATCCGTCAACTCCAGGCTGGGCCGCAAGTTGAGGGAGATCATCCCGTCCCACTGGCGCGAACAGAAGACTGGAGGAGGCGCTGGCGCTATTGTAACTAAACGCGGCGAGGAAGCCAGAGGAAAAGCTGGCAGCTAGGGAACGGCGGGGAAGGCTAAGAAGAAGGCTTGCCTCCTACCCCTGCAAGCCGCTATGCTACCGCCCAGGTTGAGGCATCCTCCGGTGGCAAGTCAGCAACTGCGGGTTTACGTCCCTCCCCATCCCCTCATCAAGCACTGGCTAGCCGTGGCCCGCGATAGGGAGACCCCCATGCCTCTTTTTCGCACGGCTTTGGTGGAGTTAGGCCGCTGGCTGACCTACGAGGCGATGCGGGAGTGGATCCCGACCCAAGCGGTGCAGGTGCAAACTCCTCTGGAAGCTGCGGCAGCAGAAGTTATCGCCCCCAACACGCCGCTAGCCATCGTGCCCATTTTGCGGGCTGGCCTGGCCATGCTGGAAGGCTGTCAGGCCCTCTTGCCCCAAGCACGGATTTTTCATGTGGGCTTGGTGCGGGACGAGGAGACGCTGCAGGTGAGTTGTTACCTCAACCGCCTGCCGGAGCGGATTCCAGATCAGATGCGCATTCTCATCCCTGAGCCAATGTTGGCCACGGGGGGTACCTTGCTGTGGGTTTTGGATGAGCTGAAAAAACGGGGAGCGGATCCCAGCTTGGTGAGGATTGTCAGCGTCTTGGCCGCGCCGCCAGGGCTGCAGCGACTGGGATCCCATTACCCAATGGTGCAAGTTTTCTGCGCCATGATCGACGAGCGGCTAAACGACCGGGGGTTTATCCTGCCCGGGCTAGGGGATGCTGGGGATCGCGCTTTTGGCACTTGAGTTCCGTTGCTGCTTGCCCAAGAGATTGGGATTTGGGGACTGAACAGCCCCGGCGTTGGCAGCGGCCACGGGGATCCCTTGGTGAAGAACCAGAACGGGCGCAACAGCGTGAGTACAGCGAGATTTTTAGCTATTTCGGGGATCTAGCCACCCTAAAGGCAGCCCTTGCCCACTAGGAAGCCCCAGCCAGCCCTTCGCACTGGTATCTCAATCTGGCCTTTTTCGCTGGATCGAGTGGAAAGTCGTGCTTCCCAGTCCAATTGCGGATAGTCTCTGGAGTGAGGCCGTTGCCTCGGTGGGCCCGGGATCCAGTTCGCTTCCTTTCCCGGCCGTGAGGGGTGGAACCAGTGGTGTTGAGGTGGCTGGAGGAAACCGATCATGGTGAGGAATAAGCAACAAACCGGTGGACAGGCTGCTCCCTGGGGCCTGAGTTCAGTAGTATGCCTGCTGGGTTTGGCGGTGGGCCTGCCTGCCTATGCGCAGCCGCCTATGAATTTGCTCACCGGCGAGCCAACAGTGGCCCAACTCAAGGAAGATGCAGCTCGTTACCTGCAGATGGGCTTTTACACCTTAGCCATCAACGCCTACCGGGCCGCCCTTGAACTAGAAGACAAAGCCCAAGTGCTTCCCAGGGAGCGGGATCCTGACGTGCCCTTTAACCTCGGCTTGATCTACGCCCGCCAAGGCAAGCTGGCAGAGGCGCGAGCCGCCTTCCAACGCTCAGTGGAGGTGGATCCCACTAGCTTTAAGGCCCGCTACCAGTTGGCGCTGGTGGATCTTAAGTTAGGGAACCTGGTGGCGGCCAAGGAGCAGCTTACCCTCTTGGCCCATGCTGCCCGCAGCAACCCCGAAACCTACAGCCACATTCAATCCCTGCTGGCCCCCTTGGAGTCGATCCCTCTGCCTGGCCAACAGACCAACGACCTCCCCTCTCCTCTAGCCGTCGATTCGGAAGCAGGCAAACTTTCGCCCGAGCCCGAGAAAAACAAAACAGCTCCTCTGCCGGTAGCAACCCCAGAAAAGCAGTCGGAAGAGGAGAAGCCTCTTTCTGCCCTGCAGCGGCTGCGCCGGGAGGAGAGGGACTAGATCCCTTTCTGTCAGCAAGCGGTTGGGGACAGACAGCTACGGCCTGGGAAGAAGAGCCAGCCATACTCAGAGAGCTGTTGGGACGGCAGCTTTCTCCAGTGTGGCTGATACTTAGGACGGGGTTAAAGCAGCAATAGAATCCCCCTGGCATTGATCCTAGGCCGGCAGGAGGAGCAAAATCTTGGAGTCCTGATCCTCAGACGAGCTTTTTGGCGGCAAAACCAGATCTTGCCATTCCCGGAAGCCAAGGCCAAGCCGAACCATTTCATTGATTTCGTGTCTGTAGCCTTCCAATCTTCTGTGCAATTCAATCATGGACTGGGCAGCCGCTATAACTTGATTAGCTCGAGACATCAAACCGAGGATGACTTCTCTCCGAGCGCCAGTGTTCCACGGCATGCGATCCCATAACGTCCATTCTACTCCAACCAAAGATGGGGCAACGAGGGCAAGGATAGCATTCCTAGATCTTAGCGGTATGCTATCAGTCCAGGATTCGATGCTACATGTGTTGAAAATAGCCGTGCGTATATGTTCATCAAACAGCTTATCTACATTTGACTCAGCCGTTACATACCTAAGAATTTCCAAAATGCTTGACAGTCTAACTCCTTGACAGGCACTGTGAAGATATCCTGAAGGATCTTCAAAAAGAAGCTTGACGTACTTCCTAATACGAGGTTTCAGAATCTCCTCGGCCTCAGCCAAGCGCTTAAGAGCTATCTCGTGCTCTTCAAGCTCTAAGTAACACTTAGTCTCTGTAACATAGACTAAAGATAGGATTAAGATGTACTCACGGGACAAAATACAGTTACCTTCATTCCAGTCAGAATTCCAAGCAGCTTGATAATAGTGCTCAGCCTCAAGTAAGGGTTGGATGACCTCGCTCACCAGCCGCCTCCTGCTGGAAGAAGAAGACATCTTTAGAGCTATCTCTGCAACTTCAATCGCAGACTTAGTTTTAGCAAAGATCGATCTGTCTATTTTGTTCTTGATTTATTTCAGAGATGGAAGCCTGAAGATTTTGGATCCGTGAACCAATTTGATTAAGCTTGGAGATGACGACTGCAAAGCCTATGGCAGACAAACCCAAGTTAGCTAGACCAAGAGCGGTGTTGAATTGAGTCAAGCCTAAGATGGTATTCAGTGTATTCCCGATATCGATTAATTTTAGGTTAATTTGTCCCAACTGAATGTTGGCAATAATCCCGTTGACAATGTCCAACCCGGGAATTCATTTACCAATGCTATCTGCAAGTGTCAGGCCTCCAGTTTCTCTCAGCCAGGCTACCACCCGCTTAGAAGCCACTTCTCTCACAACACCGCCTATGCGCTCATAGGTGCCATCTTGCAGGCCTTTCAGGATGGCTTCGGGAATGTCTAGTGTCTAGGATGACTTGCTCAGCAACCATAAATCAGCAGCTCCTGGTCCTTGGGGCCATCAGACTAGCACCGAGAAAACCTTCTGAAAGTACTTGTACTTAAAGGTTTGCTAAAGCTTGAGGGAGGCCAGTCTCTTTGTTCTCAGTCGCAAAGGCGAGAGCCTATCATGGAAGTCTAGCCTCTCCTTACCGTTAGTCTGCCACTATGTCTGAGCCTTCTGGTCGCTTAGTTTGGAACCATTCCACTCATATCTCTGGCTTGATCCCTGTTCTGGAGCGCTTAACCCGACAACCCGGCATTAAAACTGTAACGCCAGGTGCCTTATCTTGCGCTCGCGGGCGGATCCCGCAGTTGCAGTTGCGGGTTTCTGTGCCCATTCGAGGTGGGTACAAGTTAGTTGCCCGCAAAGGCAGCAGCGTGCAGGAGGTCTTTGTGGTTACCGACCTCAGCCAGTCGGAGCTGGAAGCAGCGATTCGCCGCTGTTTAGAGTAGGTTTGAGTTTCTTGACGACGCAGCCCCGCCTTGGGCGCGCTATGTCCCGCGCTAGCGTCAAGCCCGCCCGTATCAGCGCCGTCCTGCCTGGATCCCTAGCGGCAAAGGCAGGCATTCAACCGGGGGAGGCGCTGTTGAGCATCAATGGCGAGCGGCCCCGCGACCTCATTGACTATCGCTTCCTCATTGCCGAGGAATATCTCTGCCTGGAGATCCTGGACAGCCAAGGGATCCGGCGCACGGTTGAGCTGGAAAAAGACGTTGACGAGGATCTGGGGCTGGAGTTTGAGACGGCTTTGTTCGATGGCCTCATCCAATGCACCAACGCCTGCCCCTTTTGCTTTATCGACCAACAGCCCCCTGAAATGCGGGCAACGCTGCACCTTAAAGACGACGACTACCGCCTCAGCTTTCTCTACGGCAGCTACCTCACCCTCACCAACTTGACCGCTGCCGAGTGGGAGCGCATCGCCCGCCTGCGCCTTTCTCCTCTTTATGTGTCGGTACATGCCACCGACCCAGAGCTGCGCAGCCGCCTGCTCAAAAACCCGCGCGCCGGCCTCATCTTGGAGCAGTTGGCCTGGTTTCGCCAACACCGCCTGCAACTGCATGCCCAGGTGGTGGTCTGCCCGGGCTGGAACGATGGGGAGCACCTCACCCGCACGCTCTTGGATCTGGCCGCTTTTCGCCAACCTGTCGAAGGGATCCCAACCGTCCTCTCGGCGGCGGTGGTGCCAGTGGGGCTGACCCGCTTTCGCCCCCCCAATGATGAGCTGATCCCGGTGGATGCTGCCAAGGCGGCGGAGGTGATCGATCAGGTGGAAGCGCTACAGGCGCAGTTTCGGCAAGAGTTGGGATCCACCTTTGCCTGGCTAGCTGATGAGTGGTATCTGCTGGCGGGTCGGGAATTGCCGCCGGAAAAGCACTACGAAGATTACCCCCAACTGGGCAACGGGGTGGGATCCCTGCGGCTTTTTCTCAGCCAATTCGAGCAGCTCAAACTGCCGCTGGAGATCCCTGCTCCTCTCAAATTGCTTTGGGTGGTGGGCAATGCGGTGGAGCGAGCCTTCCAGCCTGTGGTAGAGCGGATGAACCGCATCCGCAGGTTGCAGTTACATCTTTTGCCCCTTGCCAGCCAATTCTGGGGACAAACCCTGACGGTAACCGGTCTGCTGACAGGGCAGGACATCCTCAACGCTTTGAAATCGGTTGAGAACCTGGCAAGTTACGACGGCCTGCTTCTGCCCCAGATTACCCTCAAGGATGGGGAGCGCTTCCTAGATGACCTCACCTGGCAAGACCTGCAAGCCCAGGCTGGGATCCCGGTGGTGCGGGTGGATGGTGGTCCAGCGGGCTTGTTGGAGGCGGTGCAGCAGCTAGGATCGAGGGCAAGTTTGGACAGGACGCCATGAGGCCATGCAATGGCTGCGGCAAGGCGTGCTCCTGCTGCTCTGGGCGGGGCTAGGGATTCTGGCCATTACGGCCTTGGCCTCTTTCTACGTCGATCTGGCCTGGTTTGCCGAACTAAACGCCCTGCCAGTACTCTGGACACGGGTATTTGCCCGCTGGGGGCTGGGCCTAGGCGCCTTTGTCTTTGCCCTGGCAGTGGTAGGAGTCAACATCCGCGCCTGCTGGCGGGGAACAAACCCAGCCTGGGCCTGGGCCATTGCGTTGGGCCTGAGCGGCTGCTTGGCCTGGTTTCTTTCCCAGCACTGGTTTACGCTGCTGCTTTGGCTGCACCAAGTGCCTGTGGGGGAGTCGGATCCAATCTTTAACCGCGATCTGGGCTTTTTTCTTTTCAGCTTGCCCTTTTGGGAGAAGCTCCAGCACTGGTGCTTCAACCTGGTGCTATTGACCTTGGTTGCCGTTGCTCTCATCTACTTTGTGGAGCTGGGACTCTCGGAACAGCGGCTGACGCTGGCCCTTTCCCTGTTTGCCCAGCGGCACTTGCTCATCCTGGGGGGAGCTCTGTTTCTGCTTCGGGCCTGGGGCCATTGGCTGGAGCGCTACAAGTTACTCTACTCCACCCGCGGCGTGGTTTTTGGAGCCGGCTTTACCGATGTGCACGCCACTTTGCCAGCTACCACTTTGATGAGTGGGGTAGCTTTTCTAACTGCCCTTGGCTTCTGGGCCTTGGCCCGCCAAGGGATCCGCCTCAACCTTCCCTTGTTCAAATCCTGGTGCCCCCCCTGGGCCAGCTCCCTACTGGCGCCAGCTCTGCTGTGGGGAGCCTACCTGGGGTTTGGGTTACTGACTACCCGGCTTTACCCCCACTTGGTGCAGACCTTCTTGGTTACCCCCAACGAGCTGGAGCTGGAACGCCCCTACCTCGAGCACAACATCCGTTTTACCCGCGCCGGCTTTGGCTTAACCCAGGTGGAGGTCAAGCCCTTCCCGGACGAGGGATCCCTTACCTGGGAGATCCTGCAGCAAAATCAATCTACCCTGAGCAACGTGCGCCTTTGGGATGCGGAGCCCTTGTTGGCCACCTACCGCCAGCTCCAGGAGATCCGCCCCTACTACCAGTTTCCCTATGTGGATGTGGATCGCTACCGCATAGGGGGAGAGCTGCGCCAAGTCATGCATGCAGCACGCGAGCTGGACTTTGCCCAGGTACCCCCCGCGGCCCAAACTTGGGTTAACCGGCGCTTTTTCTACACCCACGGCTATGGCCTCACCCTCAGCCCAGTTAACGTGGTTACTCCGGAGGGGCTGCCAGACTTTTTTCTAGCGGATATCCCACCGCGGATTTCCCCGCGCTACCCGGAGGTAGCGGAGGTGCTGCAGGTGGATCAGCCGGCCCTCTACTACGGCGAGCTAACCACCACTGAGGTGTTTGTCGGCGCAGAGGCAAGGGAGCTGGACTACCCTGCTGCCGACCACTACGTCTACAGCAGCTACCGCGGCACAGGGGGTGTCCCCATTCCTCACCTTTGGCAGCGCTTTCTCTATGCCTGGCACTTCCGGGATCTGCGCATTCTCCTCAGCCGTGAGCTTTCCCCCAACACCCGCTTTCTCTACCGCCGCCAAATCCGCGAGCGGGTGCGCCAGGTGATGCCCTTTTTGCTCTACGACCAGGATCCCTACCTGGTGATTCAAGGCGGTAAGCTCTACTGGTTTTTCGACGCCTACACCACCAGCAGCCACTACCCCTACTCCGAGTACCTGCCTGACTTTCCCTTCAACTACATCCGCAACTCCGTCAAGGCGGTGCTGGATGCCTACAACGGCAGCATCAACTGGTACATAGCTGACCCTCAGGATCCTCTCATCCAAGCCTACGCCCGCATCTACCCCACGCTGTTCAAGCCCCTGGAGGCCATGCCGGAGCCGCTGCGGCAGCACCTCCGCTACCCCCAGGATCTCTTCCGACTGCAGGCCCAGCAATTTGCCACCTACCACATGACGGATCCCCGCCTTTTCTACAACCGGGAAGACCAGTGGCAGATCCCCAACCAATTCCGCAAGGGACGGCGCCTCCCTATGCAGCCCCAGTACCTCATCCTCACCTTGCCGGAGGAGCGGCAGAAGGGATCCCCCAACGAACCTGAGTTTGTCTTGCTCTCTCCCTTCACCCCCCTCAACAAGCAAAACATGGTGGCTTGGATGGCCGCCCGCTGCGATGGGGAAAACTACGGCAAGTTGCTGGTGTATGAGTTCTCCAAGCAGCGTCTCATCTACGGCCCGGAGCAGGTGGAGGCGCGGGTGAACCAGGATCCCGCCATTTCCGAGCAAATTGCCCTCTGGAATGAACATGGGTCGCGGGTTAACCTGGGTACCCTGCTGGTTATCCCCATCGAGACCTCCCTTCTCTATGTCCAGCCTCTCTACCTGGAGGCGGAACAGAGCCGCCTGCCTCAGCTTACCCGGGTCATCGCCGCCTACGAAGACCGGGTGGTCATGGAGCCAACCCTCGCCCAGGCTCTAGAAGCCCTCTTCTCCCCCACTCTCCGCTAAGCCAGGATTTGCTGAGGGAGAGTTGACAGAACTTAACGGTTGGATTAAGGTTAGGTTGTCCATCTTCGCAC
>NZ_JANSJL010000052.1:0-2115 GCF_047502745.1 Synechococcus sp. F70.1 | reverse complement strand
GTGGCAAACCCTGTGTCGCGTTCGTACTGGTCTCTCGGGCTAGTCAGCCAGCCGTTGTAGTACTCGGCCAATAGGCCACCGCCTCCTTCAGGCTCGGGGCAAGGCCCAAGTGGAGCCACCAGCAGCCAACGGGAGGTATCCAGCACCGGGTTGCCCAAAGCCGAGATGCGCACCCCAAAGTTGGCATAGCCCACATCGGGTGCCCGCAAGGGCCGCACTGCCGGCACGCCACCGCCCGCCGTTCTGTCATCGTTATTGGGATCCGAATCGGCGTTGTCGAAGGGAGCCAGAATGGTGTCGCGGGCAAACACATCCGGCCAACCCGGCTGGTTGAGGTTGTCGCCCAGGTTCTGGGCCCCGTTGGTGTTGTCGAAGCGGAGGACACCAGCGCCGCCTCTGGTGGGATCCGGAGCCGGCCAGTTGTTGCCGCGGATTACCAGGGCCTGGTTGAGGAAGGAGGTGTTGAATCCCAGGTTATCCCTGCCGTTCTCACCCCTGAGACAGCCGTAGTAGTCCCAGCGGCGAGGGGCTGAGGCTCGTTCAGGTGTACCGGCATAGTTCTGGCTGGCATTGTAGTTAACGCCGCCGCCATTGAGGGTGCCATCCTGGACAAAGGCATCATCAATGCTGCCATCGCAGAAGTCGGCAGAGAGGATGTTCACCGAGTCGCCCAAGACCTCGCTGGGCCGCCAGAGATCCTCCGCCGCCCGGGCAAAGCGCCGGTCTTCATCCCTCCGGAGCCGCCCGTAGAAGTTGCTGTAGAGGCCAGTTTGCGGGTCGAACTCAAGGAGAGTTTTGAACTCCTCTAGCCGTCTCCCGTCCCTTGTCTGATGCAGGTTGAAGTCCCCTTGGATGTAGACGGGGTTATCGGAAATGAAGGACAAGCCAAAGAGAGCTTCAGTAGGCCTGATGGCGTCACTGGGGTTAAACACACTGCGGGCCAACACTGCCCCGTTGCGCAGCCGGAAGCCATAGGGCCGCCGATCCGGATCGGGGTAGTAGTCCACCGGCTTGGGGCTAAGCCCCTCGTTGGAAACAGGCGGATCGCCGACCGGTTGGTTGCGACCGGGCTGGCCGGCATTCATGATGAAGGGGAGAGTGCCGCGAGCATTTGCATCTCGCCAGGCGGTTTGATAGCTATCGAAGTTGGTCAAGGGCGGGCGGGCGATGGCATCTTCCCGCACCGCATCTTCCCGGAAGGCGTAGAAAATGCCACCCTCGCGGCCTTCTTGCACACCGGCAGGCAGCCAAGTATCTCCGTTGATCAACCCGTTGGCCTGTCCGTTGACGTTGTTGGTCAGCAGGGCCAGGTCGATGTTGAGGGCCCGCACCGCCATCGCCTCGCGGCCATCGTAGAAGACGGAATCTTTAAAGGGCACACGGAAGCACTGGTTGCCAATCCGAATTAACTCAAATCGGTTGCTGTTGGGGTGGTTGCCAAGTACTGGGCTTCTGGGGCATTCCTCTAAACGAGCATAGGGCAAGGTCCAGTCGTTGATCCTAGGCTTGGGCCTCAGCCTTATCAGTTCCAGATCTCTTAGGTTGTCCAGGTCGCACGTTGAGGGATCGCAAAGGGTTCGGTAGGTTACTGATCCTCTTTGCTGTGATCCTAAGAACGGTAACTCCCGTAAGAAGGGGTAGGCCCGCCTCCGCTCATCTTCAAGGGGATCGTTGGGGTTGGGGGGCACGCTGTGGTAAAAGGTCTCGCGGGGGAAGATGTAGCGCAGCGGCAGATAAAACCGGTTGGCCGCTTCTCGGTTCCCAGCTCGGCTGGCTTGGATGTCGTTCAAAAGGATTTGAGCTGTGGGATCAGGCTTGCTGGCATCATTGGCGGCATCCCGAATGCGCAGGATGTTGTCGGCCAGCATGCCCAGCATGCAGCCTGCCGTTTGCAGCGTGGTTTGGTCGGCCAGGCTCAGTTGGTCAACGGGAGTGCCTCGATTGACCAGATCAATCGCCCGCCGCAGCTCCGAGAAGTTGCCAAAGGCGGTGATGAACGGATCCGGATGAATGCGGCCCTCTTCTTGCCTGGGTGGATAGGCCCCATCGGGATCGCCAGCAAAATTGGCCAGGTTGGTCAGCGCCGTCCACAGTGGGGTGCCAGGCCGTAGCTGC
>NZ_JANSJL010000051.1:26449-40108 GCF_047502745.1 Synechococcus sp. F70.1 | reverse complement strand
CCTGCAGATTTGGCCAAGCTCTTTCGCCATCAGCTCCAGGTGGGTCTCTACTGCCTCTTTGCCCTGGAAGCGGGGCAGTTCAGTTTCCTGACCGGCGTACCCATGCCTTATCGAGAGATGACGGGCTTGAGCAAAAGTGCCACCGCTGCAGTTCTAGAAGCGATGCAGCAGATCAAGTGGGATCAGCGTCCGGAAGAAGACTTGCCCCAACCAGATAGCTACTTCTGGCGCACCAGCACCGAGCTGCCCTTGTACAAGCTCTCTGCCTTGGAGTGGGGGATCCTAGAGCAGGTTTCGCCTTCGCGCAGGCTAACTGACGTGGCCCGGGCGTTGGGTGCAGATCTTCTGGAAGTTCGCTATGCCTGTGCTCGCTTGGCCAAGCTGGGACTCATCAGCCCTTGTGAGGGCCCAGCGGCTATTGCTCCCTCTTTGCCTGCTTCAGATCAGTTGACAGGGGTAGCAGGCAACTTGGAAACGGCGAAGGAAAAGCTGAGCGCCAAGCTACCCTCTTTCTCGGAGGAAAGCGGCCAGGTCAAGCCCTCGTTGGTTGCGCGACTGGCTACTTTGCTGAAGGCAGTCCGTGATAAGTAGTTTTGTGGCAGCATCATCTGCATCAGACAGGAGCATCAGCAAATAGGCGGGAAGATAAAAAGCAAGGAGAGAAAGCATGGCTAACTTATCCTCTTTGCAGGCAATTCTCCAGAACTACATTTCCAGCATGCCAGGAATTCAAGGAGCGGCTGTGGTCACTCCCGATGGGTTGCCATTGGCATCCGCACTGCCCGTAGGCATGGACGAGGAAAGAACCTCTGCCATGTCTGCTGCCATGCTTGCTTTGGGGGAGAGGATCGGGAAAGAGCTGGGTCGTGGAACTATGGAGAGGGTCTTTGTGCAGGGAGAAAAGGGATATGGAGTTTTAACCCGCTGCGGCCCCGATGCTGTCTTGCTGACGATTGCTAGCGATGAGGTAAAGCAGGGCTTGCTGTTTTTGGAGATGAAGCGAGCTGCGGCAAGCATTGCGGAAGCCATGAAGTAGATAGGCTGAGTTTGACTTTGACCTGATTTTGAGGGAACTATGGCCATCAAACCTCTGGAGCTGTTGCAAGTCTTGATCTCGCGTACCGAATTTACGGATGAAGATAAGAAGATTTTGCAGCAAAATGCCGACTGGGGCAGCAGCATTGCCGCAGAGATGTCGGATACCTTTTACAACTACCTGGATCGCGACCCTGAGATGGCGGCAGTCATAGCCAAGCACAACCGGCAGCGGCTGGGCCAGACCTTTGCCGAGTGGTTTAGGGAAATGTTTACAGGCATGGACAACTGGGGCCCCCAGTACGCTGAGCGCCGCTGGAAAATTGGCCTAGTTCACGTGCGCGTTGGCATTGGCCCTCAGCATGTGGTGCCCGCCATGGCCACAGTGGTTCGGGAGGTGAGTCGTCGGCTAGTCAAGGAAGGTAAGCCCGAGGAACTGCGGGTGAGCCTAGGCAAAGTTTGTATGATCGACCTTTCTTTTATTGAGCAAGCCTACCTTGAGGTGGCCTACAACGCTGTGCAACAGGAAACGGGTATGAGCGAGGCCTTGTTTAAACGCTTGATCGCTACCGGAGCTAGCAGTTTAGCTTCTTCCTAACCAATTGGGTTTGAGCGGGCTGGTCTTTCGTGGGGGGAAGCTAACTATGGACAATATTCTCCGCATTGTTGTCACCGGGCCCGTGGGCGCTGGAAAGTCCACCTTTATTCGCACCATCAGCGAGATAGAGGTGGTCGATACCGATTGCAAGGCCACCGATGAGGTGGCAGAGCTAAAGCAAAGCACAACGGTCAGCATGGACTTTGGCCGCCTGAGAATTGGCGAAGAGGAAGAAGAGATGTGGCTGCATCTCTACGGCACGCCCGGCCAGGCCCGCTTTAGCTTTATGTGGGATATTTTAATCCAGCGCGCTCATGGCTACGTTCTTCTGGTGCCTGCCCACCTGCCGGGCCAGTTTCGCAATGCCCAGGCCATTCAAGCCTTTATGAGGTCCAGAACCCGTGCTCCCTCAGTTATTGGGATCACCCACGTCGATCACCCCAATGCCTGGGATCCGGAAGACATTTTGCTGATCCTGAACAACCAAGACGGCTCAATTCCCCACACGACCTTAAATGCTCAAGAGCCGGCTTCTGTGGCCAACACGCTGCTCCTATTGGTTGAGCAACTGATGCCCCAGGTGGTTGTCCCAGCAGAAGATGCTAAGAAATGTTAAGCTAGGGGGAGTTGGGTCAGCTAAGTCTTATGGAGTCCCTCTACCTCAGCGGCGAGTTTTCCCGTAGCCTTGTCAACCCCCCTATCTACTCGGCCATTGCCCTGCTCAGCTTCTTGGCTATTATTTTCGGCATCATCTTTAAAGACAAGTTGGAATACCAGGTAGCCCTTTGGCAGCAGAACCGAGAGGGCCAGGGGCAGATCCGCTACCGCACGCCGGGGATCATCTTCAGCTACACCCTCTGCAATCTGTTTGCCTTTGGCTTTGTAGCTGCCTGTTTACACGTTTTTGGCCTATCTCTGGCTTTGGCGGCCTTGGTCGGCGGGATCCTTGTCTTCAGCACAGCAGGACTGATCTGGTGGCGGCTGGGATCCCTGCTGGAGCTGTTGGCAGTGGGGGGATCCCAAGCCACTGAACTCGACTTTTTGGATGCTGAGGCAGCGGTAGAAGGAGAATAGCAGCTTCTGGGCTCTCGCCAGGCGGCCAGAAAGGCGGCGGAGGTTATCGCCCAAGCGAGAAATGGACGCGGCAGGCAGCTTTGCTACGCTGGTAGCTGGGTCGGTTGCCGGACTGACACCGATAGTTCATCTAAACAACTAGCCCAGCTAGCCCAGTATTGATGCAGAACTTTTGGCAGGCCGTTGCCCAGCACCTCTCTGAAGCCACAGGGGATCCCTTGCATCCTCTACACTACCGTCCCCTGGGCGGGGGCAGCATCAACGCCGCCTACCAGCTTTCCTGTGTGCTTCAGGCTTCTTCTGGCCAGGAAAGACGGGACTACTTTGTCAAGGTGGCGGGGGGAGGAGAAAGGGCGCTGGAGATGTTTGCAGCAGAGGCGGCGGGCCTGCAAACCTTGGCGGCGGCCAATGCCGTGCGGGTGCCACAGCCGATTGCCTGGGGATCCTTTGATGGGCAGGCTTACCTGGTGCTGGAATACCTGGAGCTGAGTTCGCCCCGCCCCCAAACGGGAAGTTTGCTGGGATCCCAGTTGGCCCAGTTGCACCGCACGCTCTCCCCCAACGGCAACTACGGCTGGGATCGCAACAACACCATTGGTTCGACGCCGCAGATCAACAGTTGGCGGCAGAACTGGGTGGACTTCTACCGAGAACAGCGACTTCTCTACCAGGTCAAGCTGGCTTGTCAGCGGGGTTACCGCGGCGCCTGGGTGACGCAAGCCGAGCGGGTAATGGCGGAGCTAGAGACTTTCTTTCGCAACTACCGGCCCGTCCCGTCTCTGCTACACGGGGATCTCTGGGGCGGCAACTACGGCGCCTTGCCCGATGGCTCGCCGGTCATTTTTGACCCAGCCACCTACTACGGGGATCGGGAGACGGATCTGGCGATGACTGAGCTTTTTGGCGGCTTCCCGGCGGAGTTCTACCGGGCCTATCAAGAGGCCTATCCCCTGGACGAGGGGTATCCTCACCGCAAGCCCCTCTACCAGCTCTACCACTGGCTCAACCATCTCAACTTGTTTGGAGAGGGCTACCTGGGCTCAGTGCAGCGGGCCTTGCAGCAATGCTTACGCTTTCTTGCCTAGTCTTGTTCTACTCCCTCGCCTACGCTTAGTTACGGGGATAGCCAGCCGGCGGCTAGCGGCTCTTCTCTGGCGTCGCTTCCCCGGCCATGACCACAGCCCCCATATCTCCCAGCAGGCGAGACTGGTTGCGCAATATCCCCAACAGGTTCAGCCGGTTGGCTCGCAGGCTGGGATCCGGATCCATGACCAAAACCGCCTCGAAGAAACGATCCACTGCAGGGGCTGCTGCCTGTAGGCTCTCCACCAGTGGGGTAAAGTCTCCTTGGCAGGCTGGCCCCACGCCCAGCCGGTAAACCCTTTGACAGGCTTCGTACAGCTCCTGCTCTGCCGTCTCCTGAAACAGCCTAGGATTCACTGCAGCCGCCGGATCCAGCACGGCGTAGTCCAAATTCCCTTGGGTGGCCAGGCGGGCGCAGCGGTTGAGGGTGGGGTAGAGATCGGCCAACTCTCCAGTCGCTCGCAGATGCTGCAGGTACTCGGCCCGCAGCAGGGTGAGAGGCAGGTTGCTCAAAGCCCGCAAGGTCAGTTCCGCTTTCTGGGGCTCCTTGCCGTGGACAGACTCGGGATCCCCGACCACGGCTCTGACCAAGTCGTAGTCAATTCGCTTTTCCTCCTGCAGAAGGATTTGCAGCCGCTGGGCAAGAAACTCCTGCAAGGCCTTTAAGGTCCTTTCGTCTCCCGCCGCGTAGTCCTGCACCACCTGGCGCAGGAGCTCATTGACATCCAACCTCCAGTCAGCCTCCCAGGCAATCAATACCAGGCTGTTGGCAGCCCGCCGCAGGGCAAAGCGATCCGAAGAGCCCGTAGGGATCTGCCCCAGGTGGAACATGCCCACCAGGGTGTCTAGGCGATCTGCCCAGCCCACGACCCGCCCGGTCAAAGAGGTGGGCAGAGCCTCCCCTGCCCCCAAAGGCCAGTAGTGCTGCTCGATCCCCTCGGCCACGGCTTCAGGCTCGCCGTCCTGGCGGGCGTACTCGGCGCCCATGATCCCCTGCAGCTCTGGGAACTCGTACACCATTTGGGTAACCAAATCTGCCTTGCACAGGTAAGCCGTGCGATCCACCAAGGCCTGCTCTTGGGGATCCAAGTTCAAGGCAGTGGCAATGAGGCGGCTGATGTGGCGGATGCGCTCTACTTTGTCGCGCATCGATCCCAGCCCCTCGGCAAAGGTAACCGCCTGGAGACGTTCCACCCGCTGGGCCAAGGGGAGGCGGCGATCCTCCTCGTAGAAAAAGCGGGCATCGGCCAAGCGGGCCCGCACCACACGGCTGTTGCCTGCCGCAATCCGCTCCGCTTGCCGGGGGTCGCCGTTGGAGATGGTGATGAAGTAGGGCAGCAGTTTTCCGGGATCCCGCCCATCCCGCACGGGAAAGTAGCGCTGGTGGGCAATCATCACCGTTTCAATGACCGCAGGGGGCAAGCGCAAAAACTCCGGCTCAAAGCGCCCCAGAACTGCCGTTGGCCACTCCACCAACTGCACCACCTCCTGCAGCAGAGCAGAGGGGATCTGGGCCTGCCCGTTCACCTGCTTGGCTAGCCGGGTCACCTCCGCCTGGATGTGCGCTGCCCGCGCTGCCGGGTCGGGGTTTACCCCTGCTGCTTGCATCTGCTGAACGTAGCTCTCGGCCCGCTCCAAGACAACCTGCGGGGATCCCAAGACGCGGTGGCCACGGCTTACCCGACCAGCCACTAAGCCCGACGGAGGATTGCCTTCAGGGGTAGGCCAGAGCAGAGGCAGCACCTGATCGTCCCAGAGGGAGACCAGCCAGCGGATGGGGCGGGGAAACTTGAACTCCCCGTAGCCCCAGCGCATCAGCCGCTTGCCGCTCAAGGAGGTGATCCAGGTGGGCGCCAATTCCTGGAGCACCGCTGCTGTTGGACGTCCCTGCACCCGCTGCATGGCAAAGACAAAGGAGCCCTTCCCCACCTGCCGGATCTCTAGGCTAGTGGGATCCACCCCCTGTTTCTGGGCAAACTTTTCCCCGGCAGGGGTAAGCCGGCCGTCTTGGTAGGCCACCTGAACTGGCGGCCCCTTCACCTCCAGAAGGCGATCCGGCTGTTGGGTGGGCAGCCCCTGCAGCAGAACTGCCAGGCGCCGCGGCGTGCCGAAAAGCTGCATCTGCTCGGCCTGCAGATGGGCTTCTGCCAAAGAGGCCGGGATCCCCGTCCTCCACTGCTCTAGGGCCGAATCCACAAAGCTAGCTGGCAGCTCCTCACAGCCAACTTCCAGCAAATAGGCGACCATATGCTCCGCCCGGCGCTAGCGACGTCTTTCCTCGGCGAGGGTGGGTGTTGATCGCGATTTCTCAGTCTAGCAGGGGAAGCGGGCTGCCGTTTGAGCCAGTCTCACTAGCCCTAGTACCAAGTGGAGTCTCCTGCCGCCAGAACACTCTCCTGCAAACGCGGCGGGTGGGCAGCAGGCAGATGCACCACGATCATGGGGAGGTCGGGACGATGGCGGGCGATGATCTCCGGCTCGCGGCTTAGGCGAAAGCGGCTGCGGGCTTCGCTGAGCACTCCCACCAACATATCCCCCGGCTGCAGGGCTTTGAGCACCTCGGCCACCAACCCCCCCTGCACCCGCTGTACCGGCAGATGGGCATAGCTTGCCGCCCCCGGGCCCGGAGAGCACTCCCGCAGCGGTCGGGTTTGCACTAAGAGAAGCTGCAGCGCCGCTTTCAACTCCCCAGCCAGCGTCTGCGCCAGCCCAATCGTCTGCTGCAGGGATCCAGGAGACACTTCCAACTCTGGGGCTGCCAAAAGGATGCGCCGCGTCGTCTCGAGCGGAACAGGGAAGCGCGCGATTAGCACCGGGATCTCCACCTGCCGCACCACGGCGTCAATGGTGCTGCCGAAGAAGTTTTCCGCGTAGGTGGAGTAGCCCTTCCAGCCCAGGATCACCAAGGTCGCCTGCCGCTCCAGGGCCGAGCGGACGATTCCCTTTTCCACCGAGTCATCCACCCGGCGAATGGCTTCCACCCGCGCTGCAGCGCTGTGGGCTAGGGACTCGGCAAAGGACAACAACTGCTCTTGCCGGGCCAGGGCTGCTGGCGAGACCCAGCACGGTCAGACAGAACGTGCAGCGGCAGCAGCGTTCCCCCTTCTTTCTTGGCCAGAATCAGAGCCAACCGCAGCAGGTTGCTCTCAGTCTCGGGGTTGACTACCGGCACCAGGACGCGGGATCCCCAGGCTGGCCTAGGCAAGTCGCTGGCTTCTGATGCCACCTCCCTAGGCTGGAGCTGCTGCCCCCAGCGGGCCACAATCCAAGGCGAGGCAATGCAGGTAACCAGGATCATGGCGATGGTGCCGTTCACCGTCAGCTCATCCACCAACTCCACCTGAAAAGCCACCGTGATCGCCGCCAGGGTAGTCGCCGCCTGAGCCATCGACAAACCGAACATGATCATCGTGCTGGCCAAGCGCCAGCCAAACAGTTGGGCCGGGATCCAAGCGGCCAGAAACTTGCTCACCACCTCCGCTGCGATCATCACCCCGCCCACCAGCAGTGTGCGCGGCTCTCCCAAGAGAATGCCGGGATTGATCAGCATCCCCACCGAGATCAAGAAAAAAGGCACAAACAGGGTGTTGCCGATAAACTGGATCCGGTTCATCAGGGGGCTGAGCTGGGGGATGATGGGGGTAATGGCCGTCCCGGCCAGAAAGGCTCCCACCACCGGCTCAATGCCGATCAACCCCGCTCCGTAGGCCACCACAAACAAAGTGGCGATCACGAAAGTAAACTCTGCTCCCTCGTCGTGACCAAAGCGTTGAAAGAACCAACTGCCCAGCTTAGGCACCCCCCACAGGGTGGCAAACGTGTAGAGGGCAATGGAAGGGATCAACGTCAGCCAAAAGCGCAGCGACAGCTCCCCTTGGTAGGCGCGCACCACCACCGCCAGCACCAACAAGGCCAGGACATTGGAGATGAGGGTGGCCCCCAAGGTAGCCGTTACCGTTTGCAGGCGCATCAACCCCAGCTTGGAGACAATGGGCAGCCCAATCAGGGTATGAGAGGCAAAGCAGGAGGCCACCAGCACCGCCGCCAGGAAGTCATACCCAATGGCCAGCATGGCTACCGTGCCAATGAGCATGGGCAACAGGAAGGTAAACGCCCCGAAGATGCTAGCCTTGCCGGCGTTGAGCTTTAAATCCTCCAGGCTGGTCTCCAGCCCGGCCATGAACATGAGAAACAACAGCCCTACCGTGCCCAACAAGACGATGGTCTCGTCCCGCTGCAGGATCCCCAAGCCGTAGGGCCCCACCACCAACCCGGACAAGATCAGGCCGATGATCCCCGGCAGGCGCAGTCGCTCAAATAGCAGCGGGGCCACCAGCATGATCGTCAGGATGATGAGGAATACCAGCACCGGGTTTTTCACCGGGCCGACTACGGCTAGAGGGATCCCTGAAATTTGCAGCCAGCTAGCCAGCATAGATACCCAAAGGACAGCAACCAGATGCCCGCCTGAGTCTATCAGATTCTTCCAGGTTCGAGGTGCCTTGCAAAAAGAGCAAAGGGATCCCCAGTGGCTGAGGATCCCTCGAATCCCATCAAAAAAGGTCTGCCTAGCTGGCAGAGGCGGAGCTAGTCTTCAAGGGGATCCCCTGTCCAGGGATCCCAGAACAGATACACTCAGGCTGCCGCCAGCCGAGCGTTGACAGCATCCCAGTTCACCAGGTGCTCCAGGTAGGCGGTGATGTAGTCAGGCCGCCGGTTCTGGTAGTCCAGGTAGTAGGCATGCTCCCACACATCCAGTGTTAGCAGGGGAACTTGGCCGTGGACCAGCGGGTTTTCCGCGTTGGGGGTTTTGGTCACTTTCAGGGTGCCGTTGTCCAGCACCAGCCAGGCCCAGCCGCTGCCAAACTGGGTGGCCGCCGCCGTTTTGAAAGCCTCCACAAACTTGTCGTAGCCGCCTAGATCAGCGTTGATCTTGTCGGCAATGGGCCCTGTCGGCGCGCCGCCCCCGCCTGGCTTCATGGATTCCCAGAAAAAGGTGTGGTTCCAAACCTGGGCGGCATTGTTGAAGATGCCCACTTTGTCAGGATCCCCAAACGTGGCCTTGATGATTTCTTCCAGGGACTTGTTGGCCAGCTCGGTGCCTTCGATCAGCTTGTTTAGGTTGGCTACATAGGCCGCATGGTGCTTGCCGTGGTGGTAGGAGAAGGTTTCTGCCGACATGTAGGGCTGAAGCGCGTCGGCCGGGTAGGGCAGAGGTGGGAGTTCAAAGGCCATAGTCGTCTGTCCTCTGGGTCTTGTGCGAAAGATGCAAGAAGGGACGCCGGGAAGGCAAGCCTAAACCAGACAAAGGCGTTACCTTTCTTTGCAGTCTTAGTGTAACTCAGAACCACTGCGCTCTGGATCCCCCAGTCATGGCGGTGGGGATCTGGTGCCCCAGCGCCCTGTTTGCCTTGGCCTGAAAGCCCAAACCAGCGGGATCCCTGCCCCAGCAGCTCGATCAGCAGGGGGACAACATCAAAGCCGCGGTGATGGCGGCAATGGTAACCCCATTGCGGGTGAAGTTGAGGGTGTCGCGGCTGAGCTGGAAAAAGCGCTCGTCCCAGCGTTTGACTTCCGCCTTCAGGCGTTCTTCGGCACTGGCAATGCGCTCCTCTGCTTTGGCAATCCGTTCCTCAGCCTTGGCAATGCGCTCCTCGGTGCCGGCAATGGTTTGTAGCAGCTCTTGGTTTTGCCGGGCCAGTTGGGCGATGGCCTGGGCGTTGGCCTCGACAGTGCGCTCGATGCGCGCCAACCGCTCCTCGCTATCGCTCATGGTTGGGGAGGGGGAAAGTAATCGGGGCTGGGGAAATCCTGGGGCGGGATCCCTTGCAGGGCCTCTGTCATAAAGCGCTTCCAGGTGGGAGCGACAAAAGCGCCTCCTGTCGTACCCGGGAGCATGGGAGAGTTGTTGTCGTTGCCAATCCAGATGGCAGTGGACAGTTGCGGCACATAGCCGATGAACCAAGCGTCGCGGAAATCCGAGGTGGTGCCCGTTTTGCCAGCCACCGGTCGCCCATCGTCCAGACGGGCTGCCGTCCCGGTGCCCTGGGTTACCACCCCTTTGAGGATCTGGTTGAGGGTGGCCACCGCCCAGGGATCCAAAACCTGCCGCGGCTGGGGTTTAGCCTCGAAGAGAACTTGGCCGTCGCGACCCACCACCTGGGCTAGGAGCGTCGGCTCCACCCAGTAGCCGCCGTTGGCAAACACAGCATAGCTGGCTGCCATCTCTAGGGGGCTGGCGCTGGCCGACCCCAGGGCAGTGGTTAAGTTGGGGGGCATCTCGGCGCTGAGGCCGGTGGCCTTGGCTGCAGCAATGACGTTGTGGATCCCGACTTCCTCTGCCAGCTTGACGGTGGGCACGTTGCGGGAGAGCTCCAAAGCGCGGGCAAAGGTGAGGGGGCCGTAAAAGGTGTTGTCATAGTTTTTCGGCCTGTAGGGAGGAGAGCCGGGATAGGTGACGGGGGTGTCGTAGAGGATGCTGTAGGGTGTGTAGCGGCCGCTAGCCAGGGCCGCATAGTACACGTAGGGCTTGAAGGTGGAGCCAGTCTGGCGAAAGGCTTGGGTGGCGCGGTTAAATTGGCCCCGCCGAGCGTTGATGCCGCCCACAAGGGCCTTGACGTAGCCTGTGCGGGGATCCACCGCCGCCAGAGCCATCTGATCAGCCCGGCGAGTGGCGGTAAGGCGAGGCCCGTCTTCGTTGACGATGCGCTGGGCAATGCGCTGCAGCCGCAGGTCGATAGTGGCCTGAACCCGCAGCCCCCCCTGGAGGATGGCCTGCTCGCCAAAGCGGCGCCGCAGCTCTGCCTCAATGGCGTCGGTAACCGCCGGCGCGTTGCTTTGGAAAGAGGTGATGCGGCCAAAAGTCAGCTTCTGCTCTCGCGCTGCCTGCGCCTCTTCTGGGGTAATCCACTTGAGCTGCACCAGGCGATCCAGCACCAGCCGTTGGCGCCGCTTGGCTGCCTCCAGGTTGCGAAAGGGGCTGAAGATTTCTGGCGCCGGCAGGATCCCGGCCAGCATTGCTGCTTCCGCCAAGTTGAGCTCCGCCGCATCTTTGTTGAAGTAGCTGCGGGCTGCCGCCTGAATGCCGTAGAGATTGTGCCCCCAGTACACCTGGTTGAGGTACATCTCTAGGATCTCGTCTTTGGTGAAGACCTGCTCCAGCCGCACCGCTAGCACAATCTCGGCCACCTTGCGGCTGAGGGTGCGCTCCGGCTTTAGAAAAAGGTTTTTCACCAACTGCATCGTCAGGGTGGATCCACCCCCCGCCGAGCCCCATCCCCCCTCGACGCTGCCCAAGAGTGCCCGGCCCAAGCTGACCGGGTTGATGCCGGGGTGGGTGTAGAAATGGCTGTCTTCAATAGCCAGCAGCGCTTTCTTCATCTCCGGGGAGACTTCTTCGAGGGAGATTACCTCCCGGTTGGCTTCCCCGTGGAGGCTGGCAATGGGCTCGCCGTGGATATCGACAATGTGGGTGGTGGCCACCGGCACGTAGTTCCGCAATTGACGCACATCGGGCAGGTTGCGGAAGCTAATGGCCAACCCCAACAAGCCAGCAGCCGTTGCCATAGAGCCCAAAAGCAGGGATCCCAGCAACAGGTTGCCCACCGTGCCAGCAACCTGAGCAAGCCAGGAGAAGCGGGTGGGCGGGATGTCAGCGGTATACTCGTCGTAGTCCAGGTGGGGAAAGGGGCGGCTGGAAGAGTGCCGCGGAGCTCTCGAGGGTCTGGGACTGTAGGTCACGTCAAGAACTCCGTCACTTCAGCGTTGCAGAGAACCCCAAGTTTGCCCCATTATAGGGCGGCGCTTCCTGGGCCGGCAGGGGATCCTCGCCGCCTCTAGGCAAGGGAATAAAATGGCTCATGTTGCCTCTCAGTGCAGAGATGGAGCCAACTCCTATCTCTTCCGCTCTAGAGGATCCCCGCATTGCCGAGATCACCCAGCGGGGGGTAGCCGAGATCTTTCCAGGGGGAGCAGCAGCTCTGGCAGAGCGCCTAGCCAAAACCGATCGCCCCTTGCGGGTCAAGCTGGGCATCGATCCCACGCGGCCGGATCTGCACCTGGGCCATGCGGTGGTCTTGCGCAAATTGCGCCAGTTCCAGGATGCCGGCCATGTGGCTATTTTGCTCATCGGTGACTTTACGGCTCTAGTAGGAGATCCCACCGGCCAATCGGAGGCCCGTCCCCGCCTGACCCCAGAAGAAGTGGAAGAAAACGCCCGCACCTATCTGGAGCAGGCTGCCAAGATCTTGGACTTTGAGACCCCTGGCCGGCTGGAGGTGCGCCGCAACAGCGAGTGGCTAGCCCGCCTCACCCTCAGCGAGCTCATTGAGCTCCAAGCCCAGATGACAGTGGGGCAGATGTTGGCAAAGGAAGACTTTGCCCAGCGCTACCGCTCGGGAACGCCCATCTACTTGCACGAATTTCTCTACCCTCTCCTGCAAGGCTACGACTCGGTGGCACTGGAGGCGGACGTGGAGTTGGGGGGAACCGACCAGCGCTTTAACCTCCTAGTTGGCCGGGAGCTACAGCTTTGGAAAGGGCAAACCCCGCAGTTTTGCCTAACGGTGCCTCTTTTGGAGGGCTTGGATGGCTACCAGAAGATGTCCAAGTCCAAGAACAACTACGTGGGCTTGACCGAGGATCCCCTCACCATGTACTCCAAGCTGGAGAAGGTGCCGGATCACCTGGTGGAGCGCTATTTTGAGCTGCTGACCTCGGTGCCCCTGTCGGAGCTGCCGGCGGATCCCCGTCAGCGCCAGATTCTCCTAGCCAAGACCCTAGTGGCCCAGTTTCACTCCCCTGAGGTGGCAGAAGAGGCCCAGCGCACCGCCCAAGCCCTGGTGTTGCAAGGTGAACTTGTCGAGACCGCCTCCATCCCCACCTTTGCTGTCGAGGGCTTGTCCTATCCGGTTAAGCTCAGCTACATCCTGCGCGAGTCCGGCCTGTGCAAGAGCGCTGCCGAGGCCCGTCGGCAGATTCAAGGGGGCGCCGTGCGGCTAGATGGTCAAAAGGTGGAGGATCCCAACCTGGAGTTTGCCAACGCTTCGGAGCTAGCGGGGCGGGTTTTGCAGGTGGGCAAAAAGGCTTTCCGGCGGCTGGTGGTGGGTAATTCCCTCAGCGAGCACGGGCAGGCTTGAAGCCGAGTCCGGTTTTTTTCTGCCTGGTCTTGGCTGGGGGATCGGACAGAGGAGAAGCTGACGAAGTTGGCAGGAAAACGGGCTCCGGTTTGGGCCGGATCGAGCCCGCCTCAGCTACTGCCTCAGAGAGCTTTTGCCGCACCAGCTCCTGAGTCTCCAAAATGTTGGGATCCGCCGCCCATTCCGGGGCCTCTCGAACGGGATCATCCTCGGAGGTGAACTCCAGGTCGTAGGTCTCGGCGCGGTAATCGGGGCTGAAGCATTCCCAAGCCCGCAAACTGTAAAAATAGGGGAACAAACGCACAATGCGCTCAATATCCAGGTGCTCGGCAAAGCGGCGAAAAGCCTCTTCTTCTGAGACCGGAAAAGGCGCATAGTGCTCGGAGACAAACCACTTCAAAAACTTGCGGGCCTCTGGAACAATTTGCTCAGGGGCCATGGATCCCAGCACCGCTGCGTTGAAGCAGTTGACCAACAGGTGCTCCAGCAGCACGGCGTTGTACTCGGCAAAGCAGGTTTGCTCGCGGCTTTCCACCGGCTGCCAGGGCATGTTGCCGTTGGCGGCAATAAATAGGTGCACCAGGTCGTGGGAAGGGTTGGTTTGAATAAAGCCATGTCCCTCTAGTTTGGCGCCGTCGCAGCTAAAGAGCTGGAATTGAGGGCTCCAGTAGAACTTCAGTTGCTTTGCCGCCATGCTCTAGCCGTCCTCTTGTCCAATGACGGGATCCCTTC
>NZ_JANSJL010000051.1:22272-26349 GCF_047502745.1 Synechococcus sp. F70.1 | reverse complement strand
CACCTGAATTGACAAGCTGTTATGCACTATAGGCCATGGAAGAAAGCGCTGGCCTCATTTGACAATCAGCCGGAGATCAAGCTCTCCACCATTGGCAAAGTCGGAGCCGCCTTCGCACAAGACAGACTTCAGCCTCCCTATTAGGATCCAAGCGGCTGGTCGAGCTAGAGTCAGCTGAGCCTACTTCCGCCGCTGCCGCTACGAGGCAAGGGCTCTGACCACGCAGCGCTTGCCGCCGGCGAGGGTAGAATGCCAGGCTGAGAGCAAAAGCAGCATTGGCAATGGGTGAAGACATGACACAGTGTGCTCAGCAGGGATCCCCAGTTGGCGGCAACGCCGATCGGTGGGAGGGGGGGAGGAAATCGCTCCGGCTGGTTTTGGCCGCTGTATTGCTTTGGGCGGTTTGGCTGGGTGGGATCCCGGCGCTGGCGCTGCCCCAAGGGGATGCCATTACCGATCCGCGTACTCTCTTGCGGCGGGCCCTGCCCATCCAGGACAGTCGGATTTGGGAAATCGATGAAGCCATTACCAAGATCGAGGCGGACCTGAAGTACAACCGCTGGTCAGCCGTGCGGGGGGATGTGCGCCAGGTGGAGCGGCTTCTGGACCGCTATACGGATCCCCTGCTGGCGGAGTTGCCCCCTGAGCAAGCTGCTGCCGCCTCTGAAGAAATTGCCGCTCTGCGGCAGGAGTTGCAAACCATCAACCAGGCCACGGAGCGCAAATCCAAGGGCAAAGAAGAGGCTCGCGCCGCCTACGACCGTCTGGTGGACAAACTGGGATCCCTGGAGAGCAAGTGGGTGGGGGCTTTCCCCTACGAGATCCCGCAGGAGTATGCCGACAAGCCTCAGCTCCTGGGCCGAGCAGAAGTGGAGCTGAACACCACCGCTGGGCGTATGGTGATCACCCTCGATGGCTATAGTGCTCCAATCACTGCCGGCAACTTCGCTGACTTGGTGCAGCGGGGCTTCTACGATGGCCTGACCTTTGATCGAGTGGAGAAATTCTTCCTTGTGCAAGCCGGGGATCCTCCTGGCCCTGCCGACGGCTATGTGGATCCGGCCACGGGCAAAGTTCGCACCATTCCTCTGGAGATTCGCGCCAAAGGTGAATTAATGCCCCGCTACGGCCAGACTTTTGAGCAACTGGGCCTCTGGGATGTGGAGCCGGCTTTGCCTTTTTCTGCCGAGGGAACAGTGGCTATGGCTCGCTATCTAGAGGATCCCAACAGCGCCTCTTCTCAGTTCTTCATCTTCATGGCCGAGCCGGATCTCACCCCCGCCGGCCTCAACCTCATGGATGGCCGCTACGCTGTGTTTGGGTATGTTACTGAAGGCACCGAGGTGCTGCGCAAAATTAAGCTGGGGGATCGCATTCTAAGCGCCCGCATCATCTCGGGCAAAGAAAACCTCAAAAATGCCTAAAGCCGTTTCCGCAAGCGAGGGGAATCCCCAAGAGGCAGTATGATCAGTAGGGCTGGCAAGCCCCAGCTTGCAGGATGCCCTTGCCCAGGAGACAGGGGGAAGCGACTGTGAGGTACTTCAGCAGGCAAGTCCGTCGGGGTCAATCCTCGCTAGGGCAGGAGCGCTGGGCTCTTGTCGAGGCCCGCCTTGAGCAACTGCTTAGAGCCGCTGAAGCCAACTTGCAGGCCAATGCCGAGTTGCGCCAACAGCAAGAGAAGCTGCAGCGCCAACTGGAGGCCGAGTGCCGCCAAAGCCAAGCTCTGCGCGACGCCATCGTTGACCTGCGCGCTAGCGTCATGGAGCTGCGGGAGGGACAGGCCTTCTGGCAAAGCCAGGTAGACGATCTGCGCACCTGCCTGCGGGATCTGCTCAAAGAACACAGTGAGCTGGTGCAGATCATTGCCCAGCAGCAGCACATTCTCAAGGATTGTAAGGAAGTCATCCGCGCCATTCTGGAACACATGCGGGACGACCATCGCGACTTTCGCTCTGCCCTCAACATCTTGCTGGAGGAACTGCACCAGACCGTGCGCTGCTTAGTTCTCCAGTCAGGTGGCTCCCTTCCCAAATCTGCCCGCCATCCTGAAGCGCCAGAGGTCGATCCCGCCGCCGACAAAACCTCTTTGGCCTAGCGCCCTTCTGCAACGGCTAGAGCGGACAGAGCAGGTGCAACTCCCTAAGCCGTTCCCCCCTGACTACCAGTGCTACGCTTGTTCTGCCTCCAGCTCAGCCTTGGAAAGAATCTGGGTTCGCCGGGGATCGCCGAAGGTCTTCTTCAGGTGGCGCAGCTCTTTCTTCAAATAGTTCAAAAGCTTGCGGCGGTCACTCAGGAGCCCCTGCAATTCTTCGATGCGGGCCTGTAGCTGGGACTGCTCTTGCTGCAACCGTTCCCGTTCCAAGGCCGTCAGGCGGCGCAGAGGCATGGCTAAGATGGTCTCCGCCTGCTGAGGGGTACAACCCAAGCGGGCCTGCAGTTGGGCTTTGGCGGTGGCGCCATCGGATGCTTGCTGCAGCAGGTCGATCACCCCCTGCAGATTGGCCAGGGCCAGCACCATCCCCGCCACTTCTTCTACCTTGCGCTGTAGCTGCTGCAGTTCGGCGCGGAACAGGCGGTTGAGGGTGGCTTCGCGAAACTGTAAAAAATGCTGCAAGATTTGCTTCAGGTTAAGCTGCTGCGGCTTGCCATCCACCAAGGCCAGCAGGATTACCCCAAAGTTGCTCTGCAAAGGGGTCAGCTCATAGAGCTGCTGCAAAACCTCCTGGGGATTGGCCTCCCGCTTAAGCTCCACCACCACGCGAATGCCTTTGCGATCCGACTCATCCCGCAAGTCGGCAATGCCGCTGAGACGACCCTGGGCAACCAGCTCTGCCACTTTCTCAATCCAGGCGGCTTTGTTCACCTGGTAGGGAAACTCGGTGATGACCAGGGCGGGCCGCCGGTGGCGTCCTTTGCCCGGCTGAGCCTCCTCAAAGTGGGCCACTCCCCGCAGGGTGATGGAGCCACGCCCGCTGAGATAGGCTTCGCGGATCCCTTGGCTGTCGACAATCTGGCCGCCGGTGGGAAAGTCCGGCCCCGGGATCCAGCGCAACAGCTCCTCGGGGCTGAGGTTGGGACGGTCAATCAGAGCCAGCAGGCCGTCCACCACTTCTCCCAAGTTGTGGGGCGGAATACTGGTGGCCATGCCCACGGCAATCCCGGAAGCGCCGTTGAGGAGCAAGATGGGCAGGCGGGCTGGCAAAACAGTCGGCTCGATGTGGGATCCGTCGAAATTGGGGGCAAAATCGACGACCTCTTCCGAGAGCTGCTCCAGAAGCACTCTGTGGCTCAGGGTCGACAGTCGGCACTCGGTGTAGCGCATGGCTGCCGGCGGGTCGTTGTCCACCGAACCGAAGTTGCCGTGTCCCGCCACCAGGGGATAGCGGCTGGAAAAGTCTTGAGCCATGCGCACCAGCGCGTCATAAACTGCCTGATCCCCGTGCGGGTGGTATTTCCCCAGCACCTCCCCCACCACCCGAGCGCATTTGCGGTAGGGGCGATCCGGCGTCAGGCCCAGCTCGTGCATGGCGTAGAGGATGCGGCGATGGACTGGCTTGAGGCCATCCCGCACATCTGGCAAGGCCCGCCCCACGATCACGCTCATGGCGTATTCTAGGTAGGAGCGCTGCATCTCCTCCCGCAAATCGGTTGCAATCACCCGCCCTGGACGGAATCCCGGTAGTTGCCGAGTCATGACCCAGCGGAGCCTCTAGCGCTGTTTCGTCTCCAGAAAGTGCCCTGCAGGGAATGCTAGCCTAGGCTGTGAGAGCTGGCGTCCAGATGGCAAGGGAGTGGCAGAGCTATGCAGCCCAAGACCCTTGGGTCGGCCCTGAAATTGATAGTAGCTGCTGCTGCTATTAGCGCCGCCATCAAATACGGTGGCCCCTACCTGGCCTTGCCGAAGACTCTGCCGGTAATGGTCACCATGATTGCTTCCCCTGCTGTGGTTATGGCCGCCCTTCTGTGGCGCTGGCAACAGCGCTCTTCCCTCTCCCCAACCCTTACCCAAGACCTTCAGGGCTCGCCACCAACGGCAGGGCTTAAAGACCTGGACTGACCTTCCCCCTAGCGGAGACA
>NZ_JANSJL010000051.1:3545-22172 GCF_047502745.1 Synechococcus sp. F70.1 | reverse complement strand
CGCCACCAACGGCAGGGCTTAAAGACCTGGACTGACCTTCCCCCTAGCGGAGACAGCTGCCAGAAGTAGCCGTGAGGTTGACCTGATACACCGTGCCGGCGGCCGGAATGGGGGGTCGGACGGTGATGGTAAAACGGCCCTGCCCATCAGCCTGGACAGTTTGGTTCATCACCGTCTGCTGAGCGCTGAGAATGCCCTCCAGTGAAGTTGAGGCCGTTGCTGGTACCCGCACCGAAGCATTGGGAGCTGTGGTGCCTTGCAGCGTAAAGGAAGGGCCGGCAACCCGATCCCCGTCCCGCAAGTTAGTAATCTGGGGCACTAAGCTGGGGACAGTGGTAGTTGCGGAAACTTCTTGGGCGGCAAGACGCTGGATACCGCCGCCAGCCCCCTCGATCAAGCGAGCTGGCTGTTCTGCAGTCATAAAGCGCACCTGGCCGTTGTTTTCCAAACGCGCAATGACGATCCCTTCGCGAGTAGCATCTTTCGGTTCAACGAGGACGTTGACCACGTAGGTGCCTCTGGAAACTTCCCGGGCCTGTAGAGTTTGCACCTGCCGTCCATCCTGAACGAGGTAAACGGTTACTCGGCTAGAGGGAGTGCCGTTAACGGTTACCAGCAAGATCTCGCCTGCTGACAGGGGGCGATGGCCGGCGTTCAATGGAGGCACGGACAGGGCTGCCCACCGTAAAGCTCCAGGTGACGCGGCGGGTCACTCCCTGGGTGTTGGTGAACTCCAGCAAGACTTCGTGACGCCCTGACGGCAGGGGCTGAGGGGGACGGTAGGTAAAGAAATCGCGCGTGATCACTGCTTCCGAGGTAACCTCTCTGCCATTCAGGAAAACCCTCACCGTTTCCGGGCGTACGCTGACCCCATTTTGGCTGCGAAAAGAAGCCGAGATTGAAGAGGTAGGCTCAACATCGGTGGCCGCCTGAGCCGGGCTGGGATCCGTAACTTGCTGGGCCTTTGCTGGCAAGCTTGCCAACCCCACAATCGCCGCGCCAGCCACCAGAACCCTGCGAAACCGGGGACACCACTGATTGCTCATGAGACCGTCCAAAGGAAAAGTTGAGTTGGGGCAGCTTTACCCCTGCCTAGCCAGAAGCTGGATCCCAGCCTCCTCTCTGCATCCTGTTCCAGCTGGCAACCTCTGTCAATACACTTGAGCCTCTGGGGGGCTTTGCTCTCTGGAGATGCAGGGATTCCCACCAACATCAATTGACGAAGATGGCGCCTGTCTCTTGCAGGTCTAGGCAGTGATCGCCCGAAACGTCGTTGACTAGGCGCACCTCCACGGTGATGACATTCGCGGGATCCACACTCACCTGGTAGCCCACCGGCCCCAACATGGGTGTGTTGATGGCCAGGCAGTTGGGGAGGGTCAGGTTGCTCAAGCGTAGCGTTTCTCCCGGCTGCAGTTCCGAGATACCCTGGCGCGGATCGGTAAAGCCGTACTCCAAAGGCAGGCCAGTGCGGTTGCGGACTACCACCTCAACCGGTGGGGTGGGGTTGAAGCGAGCCACTGGCCGGCCAAAGACCGCTTGATCCACACCCACTGGCAGGCGCGGCAGCGGCACTGTTTGGAGGGCAGGCTGAGCGGCAACCCAGGGGGATCCCTGGAGCAGCATTCCACTGATCCCGCCAGCCAATAGAGCTGCTACCCTCCCACCCTTGCTTTTGCCTAGCTTTGAGGTGCTCATACTCTACAGGCTAGGGATCCCTGCTGGGCGTATCAAGGGTTAGCCTAGGAGACGACGGGCAGTATTGAGCACATTCTCCACCGTGAAGCCAAACTTCTCCATACACACGGGGCCAGGGGCAGAAGCGCCGAAGCGGTCAATGCCAATGGCTACCCCCTCAAAACCCAGGTACTTGTGCCAGCCAAAGGTGGAGCCCGCCTCGATGGAGATGCGCTTAGTAACGTTGGGAGGTAAGACAGAGTCCCGGTAACTCTGAGGCTGGGCCTCAAATAGCTCCATGCAGGGCATGGAGACCACGCGCACCGCCCGGCCTTCCTGCTTCAGTTGGGCAGCAGCCTTCACCGCCAGCTCCAGCTCTGAGCCGGTGGCAATCAAGATTAGCTCCGGGTTGGGGGCATCCACCACCACGTAGGCTCCCTTGGCCACTCCCTCCACGGAGGTACCTTCCACGGGATTGACCGCCTGCCGGGTAAACACCAGCACCGAGGGGGTGGACTTGGACTCGAGGGCTACTTGGTAGGCTCCTACCGTCTCGCGAGCATCAGCAGGGCGGATGACGTAGAGGTTGGGGATAGCCCGCAGGGAGGCCAGTGTCTCAATAGGCTGGTGGGTGGGGCCGTCCTCTCCCAGGGCAATGGAGTCGTGGGTCATCACATGAAGCACCCGCGCCCGCGAGAGGGCTGACAGGCGAATAGCCGGCCGCATGTAGTCGCTGAAAACCAAGAAGGTGGCGTCGTAGGGGATAAGGCCGCCGTGCAGGGCCATGCCGTTGGCGATAGCTCCCATAGCGTGTTCCCGGACTCCAAAGCGGAAGTTGCGCCCGTGGTAGGAGCCGGCCTGAAATTCTGGGATCCCCTTTAGGTAAGTCATGTTGGAGTGGGCCAGATCGGCAGATCCGCCCAGCAGCTCAGGTACCGCCTTGGCCAAGGCGTTAAGGCAAAGACCCGAGAGATTGCGGGTGGACTCCCTGCCGATTTCGGCAATTGGCGCTAGGGCTTCTTTCCAGCCCACAGGCAGCTCGCCCGCCATGATCCGTTTAAACTCAGCAGCCTCTTCTGGGTAGGCCTTCTCGTAGGCGGCAAAGCGCTCGTTCCACTCGGCCTCGGCCCTGGCCCCTCTTTCAATGGCCTGGCGGAAGTGAGCCAGCACTTCGTCGGGAATGTAAAACTCAGGCTCCAGCGGCCAGCCCAGGTTTTGCTTGGTGAGCTTCACCTCCTCTGGCCCCAGCGGTGCTCCGTGGACGCTCTCAGTGCCAGCTTTGTTGGGGGAGCCGTAGCCAATGGTGGTCTCGACAATGATCAGGGAAGGCTTGTCGGTAACTTCTTTGGCTTTCTGGATAGCGTCGGCAATCCCCTTCAGATCGTGGTTGCCGTCCTCCACTTTTTGCACATGCCAGCCGTAGGCCTCGTAGCGTTTGCCCACATCTTCGGTAAAGGTAATTTCCGTCCTGCCATCGATGGAGATGTGGTTGCTGTCGTAGAGCATGATCAGCTTGCCCAGCTTGAGGTGGCCAGCTAGGGAAGCCGCTTCCGAGGCCACCCCCTCCATGTTGCAGCCGTCGCCCAGGATCACGTAGGTGTAGTGGTCAACAATCGTGTGGCCAGGCTTGTTAAAGCGGGCCGCAAGGTGAGCTTCAGCAATGGCCAGCCCTACTGCATTGGCCACCCCCTGCCCCAGAGGGCCCGTAGTCACCTCCACGCCAGGGGTTTCAAAGTTTTCCGGGTGGCCGGGGGTTTTGGATCCCCACTGGCGAAACTGCTTGAGATCTTCAAGACTGACGTCAAAGCCAGTCAGATGTAGCAGAGCATACAGCAGCATGCAGCCGTGGCCTGCCGAGAGGACAAAGCGATCCCGATCCACCCACTTGGGGTTGCGGGGGTTGAACTTCAGAAACTGCTGCCAAAGCACATAGGCCATGGGTGCTGCCCCCATCGGCAGGCCAGGGTGGCCGGAGTTGGCCTTCTGAACAGCATCCACCGCCAAAAAACGAATAGTGTTGATGGCAAGTTGTTCCAGAGAGGGAGGAGCAGCAACAACCATGTGGGATCCCTATCGCTCGACACTCGCTTTCCAGTATGCCTTGGTACTCCCGCCAACCAAAGCAGGGAATACCTATGAAAAGGTTTGCAAAGGCGCTACCTGCCCCCGCTTTGGCCCCCTCAGCAAGCTGCATCGCCTTGGCAACCGCGTTAGCGGGACAAAGCCCTTGGCTTCGTATCAGCCAACCCTAGTCTAGTACAAGTTGGTAATCAAAGTGCTTGCGGGCTTTTGCCCTGCCCTCAAGGCGGATAAGCTAAGAGATACACGAGTTGCCGTTGGTGGCTAGTTGGAGGGTTTTCTTTGAGTGCCGTTGCTTCCCCTAGTGGCAAACCAGCCTGGCTGCGGGCCAAGGCACCTCAGCGGGTAGGCTCCGTCAAACAGCTGCTGCGGGACTTAGGTCTGAACACCGTCTGCGAAGAGGCCTCTTGTCCCAACCTAGGAGAGTGCTTTGCCAACGGCACCGCCACCTTCTTAATCATGGGCCCAGCCTGCACCCGCGCCTGCCCCTACTGCGATATCGACTTCACCAAGCGCCCTTTGCCTTTGGATCCCACCGAGCCGCTGCGAGTGGCAGAGGCTGTGCAACGGCTAGGGTTGCGTCATGCCGTGATTACCTCCGTCAACCGGGACGATCTCCCCGATGGGGGAGCCAGCCAGTTTGTTGCCTGCATTACCGAAATCCGCCGCCGCATGCCCCAGACAACCATCGAGGTCTTGATCCCGGACTTGTGCGGCAACTGGCAGGCCTTGGAGCAGATTCTCGCTGCCCGCCCCACGGTGCTTAACCACAACACCGAAACCGTGCCCCGCCTCTACCGGCGGGTTCGTCCCCAGGGGAACTACGAGCGCTCCCTTAAGCTGCTGGAATTGGCGCGGCAGTGGGATCCTGGCCTTTACACCAAGTCGGGAGTAATGCTGGGGCTAGGAGAAACTGCGGCAGAGATTTTGCAAGTGATGCAGGATCTACGGCGGGTAGGCTGCGACATCCTCACTCTTGGCCAATACCTGGCGCCCAGCCCCAAGCACCTGCCCGTGGAGCGCTACGTGCCCCCAGAGGAGTTTGACCACTGGCGACGGGTGGGGGAAGAGCTGGGCTTTTTGCAGGTGGTGTCCTCCCCGCTTACCCGCAGCTCCTACCATGCCGAGGCTGTCCAAGAGCTGATGCAGCGCTTTCCCCGACAAGGAACTGTAGGCCCAGGGAGGGATTTTCTACGCTAGGGGGATGCGGTAGGATTGAAATGAAGAGATAGGAGGGGCAGGCGGCCGCGTCCTCGCTGTCGCCACTAGACAGCAGGATGAGGAAAGTCCGGGCTTTCAGAAGAACACACCGCTGGGGAAAGCCCAGTGCGGGAAACCGCGAGGATAGTGCCACAGAAACATACCGCCGATGGCTGGGAGTCCAGCACAGGTAAGGGTGCAAAGGTGGGGTAAGAGCCCACCAGCAGCGTCGTGAGGCGCTGGCTCGGTAAACCCCGGTGGAAAGCAAGGCCGCAGCCGCAGGACTATGGCTGTTCTTCGCCCCTGTCGGCTGCACCGAGGTCACGGTACTCAGCCAAGTGGTTGGGGAAGGGTGGTCTCGGTGGTGGTGAGCCGCTAGAGGGTGATGGCAACATCACTCCCAGAGAGATGGCCGCCAGTGGGGGCTGCTCTTCGGAGTACCCCACTACAGAACCCGGCTTACAACCTCCTCATCTCTTCTCTTTTTTTAGGTTTCCTTCATCCCCCTCAAGGCCGCCATCCACAGCTTTACACAGATATCGAGAAGAGAGGCGGCGCTGATGTCATTTTCAGAAGTGCCTTTGTCCCCTGGATTAGAGGAGGGCTGGTTACCGTCGTCGGCAGGCAAGCCAGCGGTAACGGCCAACACAGCTGTCCCCAGAATCATCAGGTGGAGAACCCCAGCAGCTGCGTGAAGGTGCTCCGGGTCAATTGCCTGGAGTTCGGGGCTGGGGATCTGCTGCAGGTAGCCGGCTAGCTGCTCTTGGGCCTGCAGGAAGCCTGCTCTCAAGGCGCGGCGATGCTCCTCGGAGTAGAAGCCTGCTTCTCCCACCAATGAGCGCACCAGCTCAGGGTTATTGGCTAGAGCCTGGAAGCAGGTTTGGACATAGCGCAGGAGAATGGCTTGCAGCTCAGAGCTCTGGAAGGTGGCAGGAGCCGCCGGCAGGGGTAAGTCGGCAATCCCGGAGAAAACTCCCAGCTCACCGAATACGGCTAGGAGGAGTCCCTGCTTGCTGCCAAAGTGGCGAAACAGGGTTACTTCGTGAACCCCCGCCAAGTCTGCAATTTGGCGGGTGGTAGTCTGGGCAATGCCCTGTCGGACGAATAGCTCTCGAGCTGCCTTTAGCAGCCTTTGCCGGGAAGAAGGACGTGCCATGGTAGGGGATGGGGTAAGGAGCCAAGAGAAGATCCTGAAGACGAGAAGCAATCTGCAAGTATCGCTTGCACTTGGGGTGAAATATCGTTAAGCTTAACCTCGGGCCAGATGACATCGTCTGCTCTGTTGCCCTCTTGCTGCTGTCCGCCTACCTTGCTGAAACTTGCACTGGCAAGGGTAGGGGAAGCACACTGCGTTTCCTAGTGCTGGGGGCGACAACTGTGCAGGGAGCGATTGGACTCTGCGCCACTTTACTTCTCTACCTTGAGGTTTATCTAGTTCATGGCAATCTCTCTTTCCCCCAAGTCCTTGGGCAACTCCGACGGCTCCGCATCCCAAAAGTCTTTCCGCTTTGCTTGGGAATTTGCTCTTTTTTTCCTAGTTCTCCACGCCATTGCTTTGGTGGGCGGCATTCTTTTCTTCTCTTGGCCTGCCTTGGGAGTGGCCCTATTTTTCCACTGGTGTTTTGGCAGCTTGGGGATTTGTTTGGGTTATCACCGCCTTCTCAGCCATCGCAGCTTTCAAGTGCCTAAGTGGCTGGAATACGTCTTTGCTACGCTCGGTACTCTGGCTCTTCAAGGAGGGCCAATCTTTTGGGTAGGTGGCCATCGCCAGCATCACGCATTTACTGAGGATGAGGAAAAGGATCCCTACTCGGCCCGCAAAGGCTTTTGGTGGAGCCACATGCTTTGGCTAATCTACCAGCGAGAAGAATTTTTCAACCCTGAGAAGTATTTTGCCTTTGCGCCTGACTTGGCTCGGGATCCCTTTTACCGCTGGCTGGACAAATATGGGTTGCTGCTGCAACTGCCGCTAGCTGCCGTGCTCTATCTGTGGGGAGGTTGGTCGTTCGTTATCTACGGCATTTTTGTACGGACGGTGCTGCTGCTGCACTGCACCTGGCTGATCAATTCGGCCAGTCACTTTTGGGGCTATCGAACTTTCGAGAGCAACGACAATGCCCGCAACCTTTGGTGGGCTGCCCTTTTGACCTACGGCGAAGGCTGGCATAATAACCACCACGCTGATCCAAAGTGTGTAAAAGCAGGCTTGCGTTGGTGGGAAATTGACATGACCTACTGGGTCATTTGGGTGCTGGCGCAGCTAGGCTTGGCCCGTAAGTTGCACCTACCCGCTCAAAGTCAGTAACCCTCCGAGGCACTCCTGCCCCAGAACTTTCCCAGCTAAAAATAGGCCAGGGATCCTTTTCTGGGATCCCTGTTCGGCAAGCAGAGGAAACTAGCCCTCTAGAGGGCTATACTGCCATGGCCCATAGTGGTCAAGGATACGCTGAATTTGCTCTATATCAGCCTCTGGCCCTTGGTAAATGTGCAGCGCCTCAATTTGGCTAGCGGAGTAGTTAAAGCTGGGATCTTTTTTCCATTCCAGCTGTGTTTCTACCCCGGGAACACAAGCCAAGTGGGCAGCTAGCTCCCGATAAACCATCAGGGGCATAGAAGGGTAGCGAACGGCGTAGCGTTTCAGTCCAGCCGGAATCACAGGGTTACCTTACGGGGTCTTTGCTTAGCTCTGCTTCCTTATTTGTTGGATAACACAGTCTGGCCACAGGGATAAGAGGGGGGAAATACTTTCTGGCGAACATCCTCAGCAAAAGCTTCCACTGCTTCCCGGATTACCTGTCTTAAGTTGGCGTAGGCCTTAGCGAAAGGTGGGATCCGCTCGCTTAGGCCTAGAAGGTCATGGGTGACGAGGATCTGGCCATCACAGCCTGGGCCAGCCCCAATTCCCAAGGTTGGAATCCGGAGTTGCTGGGTAATTTGGGCAGCTAAGTCCGCCGGCATGTGTTCTAGAACTAGAGCAAAAGCCCCGGCTTGCTCTAGGTTTAAAGCTTCCTGGCGCAGCCGCTCCGCCTCTTCCGGCGTTTTCCCTTGCTGGCGGTAGCCCCCCAGCTGGTGTTTGGCCTGGGGCGTGAGGCCGATGTGGCCTAGAACGGGGATCCCTCGCTGCACCAGAAAGGCCACCGTCTCAACCATGGCCGGGTAGCCCCCTTCCAGCTTCACTCCATTTACCCCCGCCTCCTTCATCAGCCGTCCTGCCGAGAAGAGGGCCTGTTCTTTGCAGACTTGGTAGCTCAAGAAAGGCAAGTCGGCCACCAAAAAGGCCCGTTCTACGCCGCGGCGCACCGCCTGGGCATGGTGGATCATCTGCTCCAGGGTCAAGGGCAGGGTGCTGCTATGGCCCAGGCTGGTCATAGCCAGGCTATCGCCCACCAGGATTAGGTCAATCCCAGCCTGATCCAAAATCTGGGCTGTGACGTAGTCGGCAGCTGTGAGGGCCACCAGCGGTTGACCGGTCTGCTTAGCCTGGCGGAAGTGGTGAATGGAGAGGGCAGCCATACTTCCTATGATCTCATCGAGTCGCATCCTCCGCATTTTGCGGGCGAGGAGCCGGTCAGGATAGCCCGTTTGCCGCTAAGATAGTAAAGCGCTATGCAAACTGGAAGGGTGACAGAGTGGTTGATTGTGGCGCTCTCGAAAAGCGTTGTGGCCGCAAGGTCACCGTGGGTTCGAATCCCACCCCTTCCGTGTTCACGGCTCCTGCTTTACAGGCTCAACTGCATCCCCTCATCCAGCGCCTCTCGGAGGCGATTTTAGAGCTATGGGGATCCCACTTTGCCCTGGCCCCTTACGACCTGCCAGAGGATCTGGGCTACGTGGAGGGCCGCCTAGAGGGCGAGAAACTGCAGATTGAAAACCGCTGCTACCAGGGGGGGCCCTTCCGCAAGCTGCACCTGGAGCTGGCCCAGGCTGGCCAAAGCCTGGATATCCTCCACTGTGTTATGTTTCCACAGCCGCAGTACCCGCTGCCCCTGTTTGGCTGTGACATTGTGGCTGGTCGCGGCCAGGTGAGCGCCGCCATCGTCGATCTCTCACCGGTCACTCCCACTTTGCCGGATCCCTACATCCGGGAGCTGGAAGCTGTAGGAGCTCATTTAGCCCCTTTCCAACACCGGCGCCAGTTGCCACCTTGGGGCACGATTTTTTCCCCCTACTGCCTATTCATACGTCCTAGCGATGCAGCAGAGGCCAAGCGCTTTTTGCACTTTGCTTGCCGTTACCTGGAGATTCACTGCCACTTGGCGCAACAGATCCCCCCGCAGACGGATCCCCAGCAGATCCTGCTCCACTACCAAGGGCAGCAGCGCTACTGCAGCCAACAACAGCAGAACGACCGCACCCGCCGTGTTTTGGAAAAAGCCTTTGGCGCCGCCTGGGCTGAGCGTTACCTGAGCACCGTCCTTTTCGATTCGCCTCCCAATCCTGTGCAGATCTAGACGGGATCTCCCTGCAGCCGCTGCTGGATGTTCAGGGCCAATTTTTGCCTCAGGAATTCCGGCATGGTTAGAGTTGAGTCGGGACCTAGCAAGTAGAAAATAAAGCGCGCTCGGTTGCGGCGAAACATCAAATTGAGGTTAACAACGGTTAAATCCTCCTGCGCCAGGGCCCTCATCACCCGGTAAAACACGCCCAGTTGGTTGTCTACATCCACCAACAGCGTGGGCAGGTGAAACACTGGGTCAAAGTAAAAAGAAACCTGTACGTCTTTCAGGCTGGCTTTGAGATCGAACTCCAGCGCCAGGGTTTCGTGAACAGGAAACACCCCGGCCAGACACTCGTGAATGGCTCGCTCTAGGTTGAGCTTGGCTTGAGAGGAAAGGCTGTGGCCATCACGGGAGACCGTGAGGCGGATAAATACCAAGTGGGGCGAGTAGATCTGCCCGTAGAGATGGATGCCGTGCAGCGAAAGATTGAAGGCAGTCAGCACCCCAAATAGGTCGCTGAGCAGAGAAGGCCGGTTGCGATAGGCTAGACAAACCACCGTCTTGCCCCGCTCGTCCCGCATCTGCACCACTGCCCTACGGGTTTGATAAAGGGCATAGGCCAGACGCAAGTTTTGCACCTGGATCTCACTGCTAACAAACTGGCTGTAAAAAGGTGGAAAACTCTCGTTGAAGCGCCGCATCAGAGCGGTTCGGGTCAGCGGGATCGAGTTCTTGGCAGGGCCGACCCTGGGCAAAGGGGGAGCCTCAGCCCCACTTTCCCCAGCCATCTCGAGGGAGGGTGGAGTGTCTTGTTCTGCTGACTGCTCAGCTGCCATCTCTCTCACCCCTTCCGCTCGACAAAGCACAACCCGACTCCACTCACCCGCACGGAGCTTTAAAGGGAGGCGAAGCGCGCGTCCAATTAAACTCTATCTCACGGGATCAAGGAGGGCATCAAAAACCCCCCAGCAGGGGGAGCTGCAGGGCAGCGGGTGATCCTAAATTAGAACAAGAACTGGTTTGGCCAAGCCAACGGCATCCCTTTGGCAGCCTTTTTGTTTTCCCGTTCAAGAACTCCCGCCGTGAGCAGGACTGTTGCCGATCCCTCCTCGCGTTCCTCTGCCCAGGTGCCGGATCCGGGTGGAGCCTGGTGGGATCTCCACATCCTCGCCTCCCCTGTGCAGGAAGACCAGATCTTCTGGCGGCTGGAGAGCTTTGGCTGTCAGGGCATGGCCAGCCAGGCTTATGGCGAAGACCAAATTAGCATTCACGCCTATTTGCCCTGCTTCCGCGCCACTCCTTTAGACTTGGCGGCTCTGGCGCTGCGCCTGCGGCAAGATGCCCTCGTGGCCGGCCAGCCCCTTCCCAAGCTGCACTGGGAACGAATGGAAGCAGAGGATTGGAGCAACAGTTGGAAGCAACACTGGCGGCCTGAGCCAGTGGGAGAGAGGCTGCTCATCTGTCCAGCCTGGCTGGATCCACCCCCTCACCCTGGCCGTCTCCTGCTGCGGCTGGATCCGGGCATGGCCTTTGGCACAGGCACCCATCCGACCACCCAGCTTTGCCTAGAAGCCCTGGAGATGCGCCTAGGAGCGGGTACAGAGGGGGTGACGGTAGCCGATGTGGGCTGCGGTTCGGGCATTCTGTCGGTGGCGGCAGCCCTCTTAGGGGCCAAGCGGGTTTATGCTGTGGATGTTGACCCGCTGGCGGTGCAGGCAGCACTCCACAATCGCGACCTCAATGGCCTTACAGACCGGATCGAGGTGGCTCAGGGCAGTCTGGAACGCATTCCGGAGATGGTGGATGGACTGGTGTGCAACATTCTGACCGACGTGATCCTGGATATGATCCCGGGGTTTGGCCTAGTGGTGAAGAAAGGGGGCTGGCTTATCCTCAGCGGCATTCTCCTCGAGCAGGCCAGGTTGGTTACGGAGATGTTGGAGGCCAACGAGTGGTTGGTTGCAGCCCTTTGGCGACGGGGGGAGTGGTGCTGTCTAAACGCACGCGCTCTCTAAGTTCCCTGCCCCGCCTAGCTATCGACCCGGCCCAGCGGGATCCCACCGGTGGGATCTATTTAACCAGCCCGCAGCGGCACTACCTGCAGCGGGTGCACCGCCTTCGGGGGGGGGATCCCTTTTTGGTTTTGGACGGCTCCGGCAAGCTGTGGCTGGCCCATTGGCAGCCCCAGAAATGCCAAATTGTGGCTGAGGTAGAGGCCCCGCCGCGGGAATTGCCCGTTTACCTGCATCTGGGCTTAGCAGTGGTCAAGGGGCCGGGATTTGACGAGGTGTTTCGCCAGGTTACCGAGCTGGGGGTAGCGCGCATTACCCCTCTGCTGACGGAGCGCACCGTGGTGGAGCCGGGATCGGGGCGGCAGGAACGCTGGCAAAAAATTGTGCGGGAGGCAACAGAACAGTGTGAGCGGCTGCACTGGCCTCAAATTGACCTGCCTACTTCCTGGAGCCGCTGGCTGGCTGAGCTCAAGGCCAACTGGTGGGGCATAGCGGTTGCCCGCCAAAACGCCCCCCCGCTGCTGCAAGTCCTGCCGCCTCTAAGGGGTGCCGTCGTGGCGCTGGCTATTGGCCCAGAAGGTGGCTGGACAGAGACGGAGCGCCGCCAAGCGGAAGCCCACGGCGGAGTGCCTGTTTCTTTGGGCCCTACGATCCTGCGATCCACCACCGCGGCGGTGGCCGCTGCCAGCCAAGTTGCCGCTTTCTACGCTAGCTTGAGCCCTTGAGCCGAGGCTAGCTCTGCCCCCCGCCAGCAGGGCGATATTATGGCATTGACACGAACCCTTGCTTCCCAGGGCGGGGCTCTGGGTGAGAGGAACAGACATGGGGAAAATCCACGCGGTGCGGGGTACCCGCGACATCCTGCCTCAGGAGGTAAGGCTGTGGCAGCAGGTGGAGGCCAGTGCCCGCGAGATCTTGGGGCGGGCTAACTACCAGGAGATCCGCACCCCCATTTTGGAGCTGACGGAGCTTTTTGCCCGCAGCATCGGCAGTGCCACCGACGTGGTGGGCAAGGAGATGTTCTCCTTTAGCACCCGCGGTGAGCAGGAGGTGAGCTTGCGTCCCGAGAACACTGCTGGTGTGGTGCGGGCCTACATCCAACACGGGCTGCAGATGGCGGGCGATGTGCAGCGCCTCTGGTACTGTGGGCCGATGTTTCGCTACGAGCGTCCCCAAGCGGGGCGGCAACGCCAGTTCCATCAGTTGGGGGTGGAGCTCCTGGGCAGCCGCGATCCCCGCGCCGATGCCGAGGTTATCGCTCTGGCCTGGGATCTGCTGCGGGCGGTGGGGGCGGAAAATCTCACTCTGCGGCTCAACTCCCTTGGGGATCCGCAGGACCGGCTGGCCTATCGCCAAGCCCTGGTGGACTACCTCACCCCCTTGAAGGAAGAGCTGGATCCGGACTCCCAGGAGCGTCTTGGCCGCAACCCCCTGCGCATCCTCGACAGCAAGGATCCCCACACCCGCGCCATTGTTGAGAAAGCGCCCAAGCTGCCCGATTACCTTAGCGCGGACTCACGTGCCTTCTTCGAGCAAGTGCAAGCTCATCTCAAAGCCCTAGACATTCCCTATGAGCTGGATCCCTACCTAGTGCGCGGCTTGGACTACTACACCCACACCGCCTTCGAGATCGTCTCGCCGGAATTGGGCTCCCAGAGCACCGTCTGCGGGGGCGGCCGCTACGACGGCCTAGTGGAAGAGCTGGGCGGACCGCCGACCCCGGCCGTAGGCTGGGCCATCGGCATGGAGCGGCTGGTGTTGCTGCTGCAAAAGAAGCAGCTAGAGGGGGTGGCCAGGCCGCTGGACGTCTACGTGATCTCCCGCGGAGCCAAGGCAGAGACCCAATCCCTTCAGGTTGCCCAGGCCCTGCGCCAAGCTGGTTTTTGCACCGAGCTGGATCTCAGCGGCAGCCCCTTTAGCAAGCAGTTCAAGCGGGCTAGCCGCAGCGGCGCCACTTGGGCTGTGGTCCTGGGAGATGCGGAAGCGGTGGCCGGCGAGGTGCAGCTGAAGCACTTGCCCACAGGACAGCAGCAAACCCTCCTGCAAGCTGAGCTGGTGAAGTATTTGCTCTCCCAGAGGTGACCGCGGAATGCTGAGTTTTTGGGTACGGCGCAACGGACAAGAAGAATGGCAGCCAGTACCAGCCGAAGGAGCCATTCTGGAGGAAGACACGTACACCGTCCTGGCCCATTGTCCCCAGCCCTACTTCACCATTACTGTGGAAGTTCGCCACCGCCCTTTAGCAGCAGAGGATGAACAAGCCCCAGCAGAGGCGAAGGCCTCGAAGGGAGAACTCTTGCAAACCCGTTCGGTGCGCACCAACGAGGAGGGGATCGCCATTATCTTGCCGGCCACTCGTCTTGCCCCTGGTTCCTGGGAACTGCACTGCCGCGATGCCGACTTGATAGCTGAGCTGTTTGGCGAGAAGGAGCTGAAGAATTGTCTGCGTTTCCAGGTCGTGTCTGCCCCGGCTCAGTCAGAACCAGCAGCCGCCTTGGTGGCCCAGCCAACAGAGCCCGAATCCGCTCCTCAGCCCAAAGAGCCTGCCCCCCCACCCGAGCTGTTTTCCCTCATGCACAGCGAACTGGAGGGATCCCCTGAGGAAGTACTGGTGTTGACGGGGCGAATTGGCTGCAGCGGCGAACTGCAGGTACGGCTTTGGCAGGAGGGGAGCCCGGATCCCCTTTTCCAAGGGCGACGGCAGATTCAACTCCCAGGACAGGCGCGAACGGCAGTGTTTAGCATTCCCCTCACCCTACCCAGCCAGCCCTGGGCTCGCCCTCTGCGGGGAGAAGTGTGCCTTGCTCCCTCCTCCTGGCAGCATCCAGAGCTGCTGAGAGTCCCCTTCTCTGTTCGCTGCCGCGGCCAGGGGGAAGGGCCACCCTCTTTGCCGCAGGAAGCAGAGCCACCCACCCCTGAGGCCAGCCCTGCCTCGACCACAACCTTGCTCTCCCCCGAGCGCACCCTGCAGAAGTTGTTGCGCATCTGGCAGCGCAGCGCCTCTGGGGGAAAAGAAGCTCCCGACCCGCTTCCGCCACAAGAGCTCCCAGCCTCCCCTGCCTCCCCAGAAGAGGCTGCAGCCAAAGCTAACGCCCAACCTGGGGTGGGGACTCTTCCAACTGAGCCGCCTGGCAAAGAGGCTGTCCTGCCAGCCCAAACCGAGATCCAGCCCACCCCACCCTTAGCTGTGACTGACCAAAACCCGGAAACCCTGCCTTTGCCCCCAGGCGTGTGCCCAGCGCCCCAACTGCTGGTGCCCGAGCACCTGCGGGCAGGTGACAATTTTGACGTAGTGCTGCGTTTGCCCGCCTCGCTCAATTCTGCCAGTAGCTCGAGCGAGCAGCCTCCCTTGTGGATTAAGTTTTGGGTCAAGCATGGCCGCACCCGCTCTTTGGTGGATGGCCCTCGTTGGTTGCTGGACTTCTCCCGCAACGAGCAGGGGCAGTGGCAAGCTCTCACCCGCATGACCATCCCTCCCGGCGTCCCTGAGCTAATCTTCGAGGCTTGGGCCGTCAGCCCAGATCGCCAGCAGCAGAGCGACCGCGTGACGGAGCACCGCTCCATCTTGCCCTAGGTCAGTCTTGGACAGAGCGCACCATCAGCACTGGGCAGCCGATATGCACCCGCACGTAGTCGGAGACAGATCGTCCCAAGAGCCGATCCAAGTCGGGGATGCTGCGGGCAATGCTGGGCCGGCGATCTGGGGATCCCATCACCAGCAGGTCGGCCTTGCTTTCTTCCGCCAGCCGGACAATCTCAGTGCCGGGATCCCCGACGGCAGTTAACACTCGGTGGCCAATTTGGCGACTTTTGAGGGTAGCGATTGCCCGGTCTAGGGTTTCGTCCCGAGCTTGGGCATCGGCATCCAGTTGCACAGAGGCTAGGAAAATCTGGGCTCCCGGGATGCCGGCCACTAGATCCAGGGCCGTGGCAAAGGCGGCCTGGGCGGCGGGGGAGTTGTTGAGGGCCACCATGACGTGGCTGGGGTATTTGACGTAGGCGTCGTCCTTGACCAGCAGCATGGGGCAGGAGGCAAGCTGGAACACGTATTGGCTGACCGAGTTCTGCAAAATGGCCATGATGCGGTTGCGCCCCCGCGATCCCATGACAATTAGGGGATTGGGTAGAGATTCCGCCACCTGCAGCACCACCACCTTGGGATCCCCTTCCACCAGTTGGGTGCTGATCTTCAGCCCAGGTCGCGGGGGAAAGGTCTGCAGCGTCTGGGCCAATAGCTCCTGCCCCTTTTGCCAGGCAGCCCGCATCTCCTCGGCAGAAGTCTGGGAAGGCACCGCATGCAGCAGCGTCACGTGGCACTGGGCAAAGGCCGGCAAGGACAGGAGAGTATGCACCATCTGCTCGGTGGGGCCGCTGCCGTCGATGGCGGCAATGATGTTTTCAAAGCGAGGCATGGGATCCGTTCTCCTGGCCAACAGCTGCCAAGACTCATCCTAGATCTGGCGCTGTGGATCCCTGTTACCGAGGCGGGTATCCTGCAATATTTTGTTGGGTTTTAGTAACTCAGCCACACATAGCCGGTGAAGCCGCCGCCGGCGTTGGTGTTGCGACCAGTCAAGAATTGAAACCCTCCTAGGCCCAGCGTTAACCCTCCCTCTAGTCGCCAGTTGAGCTGGCCGGAAAGCTTGAGGCTATCGTAGTCGGGATCCTGCACTGCCACATCTCCAAAGAGCAAAGGGGCGCCGTTGCCGAGGGTAAAGTCGCCATCCAGAGCCACAATGGCCTGCACCTCAGGGCTGAGATCCGCTCCAAAGGTCAAGTTGGCTTTGAGGCGGTCGCCCGGATAGCCTAGGTAATCCCGCAAGGTAAGGCAGGAGTCGAAAAAGGCAGGCAGGGATCCCAACTGGGTATTGGCTGCCGCCCCAACTTTGAGATCATAGCCGAAGACGCCGTACCCCAAGGGCAGGGGAATGTCTTGGGTGGCATATCCGGGCGGGATCAAGGCCGTTAGCTGAGCCGAGAAGAAGGGATCCCCGTTCCCCCAAGTATGGCGCAGGCCCAGCTCCAGATCCCGCAGGCCCTGGTTGCGCTGGGTAACGGTGTCAGCCCCGCTGGCAAAGCGATTTTCGATGAAAACGTAGCTGGTGTTGAGGTTGAGGGTGAGTTGATCGCTAAGGCCAGTTTCAGTAAACAGGTTAAGGCGGGTCTCGCCGTACTCCGAAAGGGCCTGCTGCAGGCGTCCCTTCTGGTCAAAGCGGGTGCGGGGTTGGTACACCTCAGGCTGCAGCGAGAAAAACGTTTTCCCTGCTCCGCGAGGAAAGCCACAGCCTGCCCAGGCTGGCAGCTCCAGACCCAAGACAAGGCTTAGGCCCAGCAGCCAGCTTCTTGCTATGGCAAAAGGCTTCATCTGGGGATCCCCAACAACAGCGCCGCCAAGGGGGATTGTATCTGCCAAAGGCCGTTTTGGGTCCTCGTCTCCACGGCTACACCCTCCTGGCAACAGCCGGCAAACCTACCCGGGCCCGGAATTGCCGCGCTGCTGTCAGCGCCCCATAGGGATCCCCCTTGTAGAGGCCGTAGTGCATGAGAGACATGCGCCGCAGCCCCAGTTGCGACACCTCTTGCAGCCACTCCCGCCGGCTCATGATCGCAAAGTCCACCTGGACCGTGTCGGCCCGACCGCCGTTGGGGTGTTTTTCCTTAATCGAGGGCTCGTAGTGGGCCAGCATCAAGTTGCGGTGGATGGGGGCAAAGAGATGGCAACAGAGGCGGATCTGCTCAGGGTTGCCCGGATCCGGCCCGTTCAGCTCTGGGTTAAACTCCCCTGGCCGCCGCTGGCGCATGGACTGGAAGGCGATCCCGTCCATCCGGCTCATCGTCTCGGCAAAAGGCTCCACCATGCTGCGCCCCGACCCGCGCTGGGGATCGTCGAAGGTGGCAATCCACCCGCCCCAGCAGAGGGCCACTTCGGCCTCTGGCAAACGCTCCTTGATGGCCTGGCGAGCTCTTAGGACGTTGCGCATGAGAGCCTGGTAGTAGGGGGCAGTGTCGGCGTTGTAGGTATCGGCAGGAATGCGCCAGTAGGAAAACTCGGTGGCCAAGCTCCAGTAGGTGGGGCGGCCTTGGGGGTTGGCTTGGGCAATATACCCCGCCAGCTCGGCTACGTCTTGGATAAACTGCTGGGAGATGTGGTAGTCGCCGCAGGGGCGGTGGGTGTCGTCTTCCCAGGTGATGATGTGGAGGGTATAGCCCCGCTCAAACCACTGCCGCAAAAGCCCGGCCTGGTGCCAGTTGCGCCAAAAGGAGAGATCCCCCTGGCGGTGATCAAAGCTGTTCAGCCAGCCGCTCAGGAAATGGGGATCCCACCCCTGCGCCACTGCCGCCACCTGCGGATCCGACTCGATTTCCCAGAGGAAGCGACCGGGATCCTCGCCAATGCCCACCTGCCAGCGGGCCAGCAGCTCTGACAAGTTCATGCTTCCCGTCTCGACATTTTCCGGGCTGCGACTCCCCTGCTGACTCAAAAACTCCTGGTCACAGCCGGCAACCCCATAGGCAGCCAGCAGCGCTCCGCCCGCTTGCAGCACCTGTCGCCGCTGCCAGGATCGTCTCCTTTTCATCTCCTCTCCTCCTGCGGTTCCTCTTGGTGTTGGCGAGCCCACAGCCGCACTTGGGGGGAGCTATAAACCTCCCTGAAGCCCGGCAGCCCCTCAAAATTGAGCTCAGGCCAAAATTGCAGGATGCGATCGGCGCTCCGCAAGGGATCCGCCGGCCCCGCCACCAGCAAGTAGTCCACCCGCTCCTGGGGGTGCTGCAAAGCCAGGGCAAACTCGTACTGGTGAGGGGTGAGAAACAGGCGCGGGTCTCTTGCCCAAAAGATAGCCTCAAAGTGGATGTCGTCGTCCACCAGCACTTTTTGTCCGGGCAACAGGTGGCGATAGAGATACTGCCCAACCTGGCGCTTTTCCTGCCGCAGCCTCCGCCAGTCTTCTAGGGCTTGCCCAGCAGAGGTTACTTCATACAGGTTTTGGGCAGCTTCCAACTCGCCACTAAGGGGCACTACCCCTGCCACCAGCCGCTCCCAGAGATCCCGCTCCTCAGCCACCAGGGGCATGAGGAAACCCGGCTCTTGGCTCACCCCATAACCGGCAGTGAGGCAGTTCAGCCCCAAGAGAGCGGTGATCAACAGGCACTTAGCCCAACGGGAACCAGCTCCACGAGCGAGGTAGGCGCTCATCCCAAGAGGCAAGGGTACCCAGAAA
>NZ_JANSJL010000051.1:0-3445 GCF_047502745.1 Synechococcus sp. F70.1 | reverse complement strand
ACCAGCTCCACGAGCGAGGTAGGCGCTCATCCCAAGAGGCAAGGGTACCCAGAAAACAGCAAAACGGCATAGCTCTGGCAGAAACAGCCCTTGCCCCAGAGAAGCTAAGAGGATCACCAGCGGCATCCCCCAGATCAAGATCCAGACGCGACGGCCCAAACCGTGACCCAACAGGGATCCCAGCCCCAACAGCAGATAGGCAGGGGCCAGCACCGCCAGCCATTTCCCAGCCTCCAGCACCCCCCGCCAGCCACCCGCCTGCTGCAAGTCTTCCCGCAATTGCGGCAGCCGCAGACTGCTGCCCACCTGGTAGGTGAAAGCCCAGGGATCCCCTACCGACAGCCAATTCACATACAGCCAGCTCAGGATCAAGGCTAGGCTGATAAACCCCGCCACCAGCACCGCCGTCAGCCGGAAACCCCAGGACTGTTTGCGAAAAGCCAACAGCAGCACCCCTGCCACCCAGGGCAGCAGCCACCCACTTTCCCAACGCAGCACCATCAGGGGCCCCAGCGCCAGCCCAATGAGCAGCAGCCGCAGCGCAACGGGCAGCTCGCCAGAATCCGCCCCAGTCTCTGCCCTGGCCTGCTCCTCTTTACTCAAGGGAAACAGCAGGGCCATGTTCACCCCCACCAACCCTGCTGTGGCTGTCCAAACAGGGCTGCGCAGCAGCATCAAGATCAAAGTCGGCTGCACCACCATCAACAAACCCCACAGCCAGCGCCATCCCACCTCCACCGGCAAACGGCGTAACTGCCGCCACGTCCAGCCCAGCAGCAAAGAGCCCAAGATGGTCTGCAGCAACAGCGGGGATCGTCCCAGAATGGCCGTAGCCAGCACCAGGGAAGGGGGAAAAGTGGTGCCCACAATGGGCAGGCGCGGATCCGGCCCCAAGGCCGCCACGGATCCCTTATAGCCAAGAAACTGCATCTCCAAGCTCACCCAGCTCCAGCCTTCCTTCAAACCCCACAGAAGGCTAGCCAGCAGCAGAAACAGGATCCCGGTAGACGCGAAGAGCCGCAAGAAAGCCCTGAGCCTGTTGAGAAACATGGGTTACTTCAGTAGCTTCAAGAATTTAGAATTGATTGAAGATTAATTGGAGGGTAACTGGTAGAATTGATTGAAGATTAATTGGAGGGTAACTGGTTAAATCGCCAATCGAGCCTCAAGAGCTATTTAGTGTTAATGAGAACATGTCTCAAGTAGGGCGTGGGGATGGGCTGACGTGTCTGGGAACTGGACACAGGGCTAGATTAGCATTCCCTGGCCTGAGAGACTTTATCTACGAGTTTTGGCGTAGGCCAATTCAGCCATATTGTCGATGAGGAGGTCTCGGATGCTGAGAAAGAATGAGGGTGATTTGCAAGGACATGATAATGAGGGTGATTTGCAAGGACATGATCTTATGTTACAGGCTGTGCGGGACGTGAATGAAGCAGCAGTTCCAGCGCTTGAGCTGGTACCCTCTCAAGCAGAAACCCGTCCTTGGGGATCCTTGTGGGTTTTGGATGAAGGCCCGATGTACAAGATCAAGCGCATCGAGGTGAAGCCTGGCCATCGGCTCAGCCTGCAGATGCACTACCACCGCAGCGAGCACTGGATTGTGGTGCGGGGTACGGCGCGGGTCACGCGGGGCGAAGAGGTGATGCTACTCAACTCCAACGAATCCACCTACATTCCCCCCTGCACCAAGCACCGCCTGGAAAACCCTGGCACTACCCCTTTGGTCGTCATCGAGGTGCAGAACGGGGAATATTTGGGAGAGGACGATATTGTACGCTTCGAGGACGACTACGCTCGCTCATAGGGTAGGCCCAAGACAAGAAAGCTCTCTTGTGACCGGCTAATATGAAGCCTGGACGGCTGCTCCCACCTTTTAGCGCTAGGCTTTGTCTGTGCATGTCTAGGGATCCAAACAAAAAGGTGAGCCAGAGGAGAAGACGATGGGCGCTGCTCGTTGCCAGTTTGCTGTGCTGCGTGCCGGTAGAGGCAGGACAAGCAGAGCCTCTTTCGTTCCAAAGGCTAGGCTACGAGCGCTCGGTGCTGCTGCAGGGATCCAACCCGCGCCTCGATGTTACCGTCCCTGCCCCTATCAATGGCGTTGATCCTGAAGCTAGCTTTGTGCAGTTGCGGCTGGAGCCCTCACCGGTGCTGAAGCCGACTTCCACCGTGCGGGTGCTCATTAACGACGAGCTGGCCGGGATCTTTCTGGTGCAAGATCTGCGGCAGGAGCCAGTGGTGCGGGTGCCGATCCCAGATCTGCCCCCTGGTGAGCGCTTTATTACTGTCTCCGTCCAGCCTTTTTTGAGCATCAGCGATGACATCTGCGCCGATCTCAACACCGGCAATCTGTTGCTGACGGTGGGGCGGGACAGTTTCTTTGAGCTGGTGCCCCGCGTTCCGGATACCACGGTGGCTGGCTTTCTGCGCCTGGTATACCCTCAGCTTACTCTGGTGGTGCCAGCCAACCTCACTCCTGAAGCCGCAGAAGCGGCCCTTTGGCTGTATAGCTTGCTTTCCCACCTCTTTCCCCAGACCCCTATTCTCTGGAGCAGCCGCCCGGTTACAGGAGCTCAAGTTACCCTAGAACCGGCCAACTTCACCCCCCACTTGCAGCATGAAATTACCCCCGAGGGATCCCGCCTACGGATAGCCGCCCGCCGCGAGTCCATTCTTGCCCTCTACGAGGAGTGGAAGCGGGCAGGTCTGGTGAGCCGAGGGATCCAGGTGGCAGCAGTAGCCGATTTGGAGAGGGCCCTCAGAACCAACCGCCTCAGCTTCCGTGAGCTGGGGATTGTGGATCCCATGTTGCGGGGGTTTGGCAGCCAGTCTTTGGTCTTCAACTTCAGCCTGTCCCAATTAGGGGGACGACCGCGGGATCTGGCAGCGCAACTGGATGTGATCATGAACCCGGTGGATGGCCGGGTGGGGGATCGCCTCACCGGCTACGTGTTCTTGAACGGCGTTCTGTTGCGCACCTACAACCTGACAGGCCGCACCCAGCTCAACGAGACTGTTACTCTGCCCACCCGCCTGTTGCGCCGCTTTAATCAACTGGAGCTCCGCTTTGACTATGGCGCCAGCCCCGGTAATTGCCAGGGATCCCTGACCCCGCTGACTTTGCAAGTGCGTTCCGATAGCTCTGGCCTTCTCTGGAGCGGCTACCAAGCCCCTAGCGGCGAGCTGCAGGAGATCCCGGCGGTGCTGCAGGGATCCGGACGGGTTGGGCTGGGGGATCCCCAACTGCTGCCGGCTGCCGCCTACCTGGTCGGTGCCCTCAGCCGGCTGGCTGCCCGACCCCTGCTGCCCACCCTTGAGGTTTTGCCCAAAGAGGAAGCCAACCTGGAGACGGGGAACTTTGCCTGGCAGGTGATCGTGGCTGGGCCAGATCAGGTGGAGCTTAATAGCCCCATCCGGCTGGGATCCCAGTTTGAAATCATCAATC
>NZ_JANSJL010000050.1:0-2194 GCF_047502745.1 Synechococcus sp. F70.1 | reverse complement strand
AAGGATTTTGGCCAGCCCCGAATCCAACTCAGCATTTGCCAGGTGGGTAAGAGGTTGCCGTTCCGCCAGCCAATCTCTAAAACCGGGTCTGGATTGGAGCTGCTCCAGGGCCAGCAGAACCCTGATTTCCTCCTCGCTGGGCCGCCAGTGGATCCCGCCCTCCGCAAGAAAACTCTGCCACAATTTTTGGCTTACCGGGCCTCTGGGCACTGGTATCGTGCGCACCACCACTAGCTTGCGAGATCGCAGGGCCGGATCGATCCCGGCGGCTGTCTTGGCGGCTCCTAGGCGAGCCTGGAAGGCTTTAGGATTACCTGATTGAATAGCTATCAAACACAGGTGCTTTTCTTGCTCGTTTGCCTCGTGGAAGATCAGGCGCAGACGAGAGTGCAGCTGGGAAAAACTTTTGGATCCAGGGAAGTCAGTTTCTACCTGGCTGCCAATGCTGGGCGGCAGCTTCTCTTGCCAGATGAGAAAGTGACATATAGAAGTTAGAAGTTCTTTCCATAGCTCATTCTCGTTTTCCTGAAAATATGGAGAGATATCGCCGTCTTTCCTAAATTTCTCAAACTCGCGATCCAGTTCCTGCAGAGGAGCACTTGAAGTAGTAAGAGGAGAACCGGAGGATCCTAACTCGATAACTTTCCCTGCTTTCAAGCAGCTCTCCCTGTGCTCATGGCATTTTCGCAAAAGCTCTCGGGGAGACAGAAATTGATTGCTTTCAAAAAACTCCGGCTTAAAGGGATAGGAGGAATAGGGAGGGGTAAAGCCAACCTTGCGATAGGCTTTTTCTAAGCGAGAGACAACAACAGCCTCAGCAGTTGCTGCAGAGGGAAGAAGCGCTAAGAGCAAAGGGGACTCAAAGCGACCTGAAAAGGTAGAAACAGCTGTCTTTGTTAGGATTTCCCAAGACTCTTCTAGGCAGGAGACAACTACAAGAGATCGAGAGAGATAATCCCGTATCGCAATAAGGCCGCCCCCAATGCTGTGAATGATATTTTCTGTGGCCTTTGCTTCTGCCCCTGATTCTTCTGAAGCTATGTGAAATTGCACAATGATCGGATCCAGTTGATCCAAAGCAACTACAGTGGGCCCCCTCAGGCTCATGAGCCAAGAAAGCCCCGCGACGGTCTCGCTGGGAGCTAGGCCTGGCGAGTCAAAACCGAGTTGTTCCTTCATCTCTGGATCTACGCCTAAGCCCTCTATCCAGCTTATTCCAGCCGCAGCTATCGCAAAGTTGGCAGAGTTGGCCAAAATCATGGCCCTCACACAGTCTCTATACTTAAGTGTGTTGCTCTTATCCTGAGTGGACAGCCATTGCAGAACTCGATTGACAACTCTGAATAAGAGATTGGGAGGAAGTCTGCCAATCTCTTCTGCTCTCCTAGGACTGGCCAGAGCTTTCAGGAAAATTTGATCGAGAACCTTCTCTAACTGGCTTCTTCCATCTGGCTCTTCCTGCATCAAAGATGTAAGGTATCCCTGAACCAATGTTTTCCAGAAATCCTTCACATCTGTCATGTCCACCAGGACGAATCCCACGCCCTTTTCAAAGCAGCGCTGCCTCAATACCCTGAGCAGGTGAGTTTTCCCAGTGCCGCCGCTGCCGAGGACAGGGATCCCCAGCGGAGATCCGTTTTTGGGAGATTGAATCAGCTTCTCCAGCCGCTCGAATAGTTGCTCTCTGGCTTCTCGATTAAGATCGGGAACGTCAAACTCTGGTACCTGCCAGATTTTCTTCAGATGAACTGTCCAATCAAAATCAACTTCCTTGAGAGCCTCAAGGTCCTTCTGTTGTTCTGGCAGAGAGATCACAGGTTCCGTGCTCCGCATACTTAACTCCTAATTCGCAGAAAGTGTCTTTTGGCACCGGAGAGGGTAATAGCCGCCGCCTCGCGTTCAGGGGTGATAGTTGAGGGATCGTCAAGAGGCATCAACACAATCTTGGCCTGGCGATCTAAAGCCACAAGAGCCTGATCCAATTGCTGACGTGGCACATGGGGAAATCTCTTTCGCAAATCCGATAGGTAAACCCGGGAGTGGCGCCCTCCCATCCCCTCGCAAGTTCGAAAGACCTTCTCCAGGAAGTCGAGATCGACTTCTACCCCGTTGTCGGGACGGGGTTTGCTAGGGCTATCTGGCCTGTTCGCGCTACTCGGCCGTAGGCCTAGAATCCGCGCCAAGGGAACGTTCT